>CAIKYN010000306.1 GCA_903831635.1 uncultured Spartobacteria bacterium | reverse complement strand
TCAGCTACATCGACTTCGCGGACCTCTCCGGCAACTCGTCACTGACCTTCGCGAGCATCGTTATGAACGGCAATACGCTCAATATCTTCGATTGGAGCGGAACGAACCAATGGGGCACTCAGTCGACGACGCAGACAGGTAGCTTCACACATCTCTTTGACCAGAGTGGCCTCTCCTCTTCGGATCTTGCCAACATCAACTTCTATGCCGGCAACAGCATTTCGAGCCAGTTCCTGGGAACAGGTGCCTTCTCCGGAAACGAGATCGTGCCGGTTCCTGAGCCCGGTGTGATCATAGCAGCTATGATGCTCCTCGGTTGGCTGCTCTTCGCAAACCGCGGTGTGCTGATCACTCTGACCAGCCGCCGCCAGGCCTGATCCGAACTCTTAGCCCTATCACATTCACTCCTTCAGCATTTCTTATCTCATCATCTCCGATGAATGCCAAAAACACTCCTCCCACAGGTGCGCTCCGTCGCATTTTATCAACTCTGATCGCTGTGTTCTTCGTCTGGAAGTAGGGTATGGGGAGGCTGAGTTCGGAACCTTTCACCATTTGTGGTGGAGGCGAGGTCAGCTATCAAAACGGTAATATCGGAGATATGGTCTTGGTGAATGGTGCCGCAGCTATCACTCAACTGGCAGCATGAGTTCATGCAGAATCAGTTTGCCATCAATGGTAACCTCGGTGACAGCAGCCCGAGCCTCAGCAACTGGAGCACGGCACAGATCAGGGATACGCACTACACGGGAGTCGCGTTTGCCAAGAAGTGCAACACCTCGCTCTTCTATAATGTTTTCGTAGGCAACAATAACCCCACACCCCAGAACATCTTCTGGTCAGCGGGCGAGAAGATCTATATAGCCCAATGTATACTTCGCAAGATAAAAGGAGCAGTAAAGTTGCGATCGTATTCAAAAAATGTGGGCTTGCGTCGTCCGTATTCAAAAAAATCTTTTCCCCCAAGTGTTATAATCGTGCATACTACATCTCGGTTTTTCTCACTAGTCGTTTGAAAGGCTTTGGGTTGATAGCTCAATGGTAGAGCAGTACCCTTTTAAGGTATTGGTTCTGGGTTCGAGTCCCAGTCAACCCACAATTTTCTCAAATCGGCGTGCAACGAAACGCGGAGTGCTGTATCGAAAAGGTTCATGAAAATCGTCGTTGCCTACTCCGGAGGTCTTGATACCTCCGTCATTCTCAACTGGATCAAGGAGACCTACTCCGCTGAAATCGTCGCTTTCTGTGCCGATATCGGTCAGGAGGAGGAGTTGAAGGGACTTAAGCCAAAGGCGCTCCGCACCGGAGCCTCCAAGTGCTACGTGGATGATCTTCAGGAGGAGTTCGCCCGTGATTTCATCTTCCCGATGATGCAGGCAGGCGCGCTCTACGAAGGGGAATATTTTCTCGGCACGAGCATTGCCCGTCCTCTCATCGCGAAACGCATGGTCGAGATCGCGACGGCCGAAGGTGCCGACGCCATCGCGCATGGTGCGACGGGGAAGGGTAACGATCAGGTGCGATTCGAGTTGGCGACCGCGGCTCTCTCACCTGATCTCGAGGTAATCGCTCCTTGGCGCGAGGAGAACTTCCGTACGGAGTTTCCCGGTCGTGCCGAGATGATCGAGTATTGCCGTGCTCACAAAATCCCCGTCGAGGCGAGTGCCAAGAAGCCCTACTCGATGGATCGTAATCTGCTCCATATCAGCTACGAGAGCGGCATTCTGGAGGATCCTTGGTTCGATGCGTTTGCTCCCGACAACAAGGGCATGTTCAAACTCTCGGCGAGCCCGGAAGATGCTCCCGACAAGGCGGAGATCGTCACGCTCGATTTCGTTCAGGGCAACTGCGTCGCCGTCAATGGCAAGCAACTCAATCCACTCGCTGTGATGAAGACTCTGAACAAGATCGGTGGTCGCCATGGCGTGGGACGTGTCGACATGGTGGAGAACCGTTTTGTTGGCATGAAGAGCCGTGGAGTCTATGAGACGCCGGGTGGTTCGATCCTGCATTTTGCCCATCGCCAGATGGAGTCTCTCACGATGGATCGTGAGGTGATGCACCTGCGTGATGGTCTGATTCCCAAATACAGCACGCTGGTCTACAATGGCTTCTGGTTCGCTCCCGAGCGTCTCGCCCTTCAGTCCCTGATCACGGAATCGCAGAAGAATGTCACCGGCACTGTCCGCGTGCGACTCTACAAGGGGAATATCCTGGCCGCTGGCCGTAAGAGCCCCGTCAGTCTCTATCGCCCCGATATCGCGACGATGGAGGCCGATCCGACCCAGGCCTACAATCAGGGTGACGCCACTGGATTCATCCGCCTGAATGCCCTTCGTCTGAAAGTTGCGGCCAAGGTTTCGGCGAAAGTCACCACTGGCGGAAAGAAGTCCGCAGCCAAAAAGGCTCCTGCCAAAAAGAGGAAATAGAATTCCTCTCCCCCTTGAGAATACTTTGGGGAGGTCTATTTCTGTCCTAACAGGCTTCAGTCTTCAGCCTAACAGTCTCTCCGTTACCGAATGAATCCCCAGCGTTCGGAGAAGGGCCAGTAGACAAAGTATCCGCGTCCTATCACGTTCATCTCCGGGACGATACCCCAGTAGCGGCTATCGCTGGAGTTATAACTGTTGTCACCCAATGCGAAGAAGGCATGTGAGGGGACTGTGAAGGTCTCCTCCGGAGTAGTGAGGTATTGGGCGGCGCTCGGGTTGGAGTAACCCCGATACCCATTCTCGCAACTCATGACGCGCTGGAAGGGAGTCTGCATGGCGAGGGATCCGTCCAAGAAGAGCTTGGGAGAGTCGATTCGCAGGTTATCACCGGGCACTCCGGCAAGTCGCTTGATGTAGAACTGCGATCCGAGGGCCGGATCAAGATTCATCTCGATGCGTCTGATCCCCGTAGTCTTGAAGACAAAGACATCGGATCGAGTAGGATTTCGGAATTGGTAGGTCATCCGGTCGACGAATACCTGATCACCCGCCTGCACGTAGCCATGGACGATTGTTTCTCCGGCTTCATAGACCCGGCCCGGGCGCACGCCGAAATCACGGGCCACCACATCACGAGGTGCGAAAATGGAGAGTTTTCCTTCCGTGGTCACGACTTCTGTAAAGGTGAAGAAATTGAGCTTGGTATGCTCGTTCAGACCGAGCACCTCTTGCTTGGTGGAAGCCTTGAGATCAAGGTGGGTGCGTCCCAAGCGGATGAAGTCGATCGCGCGGTTGATGGGACCTGGGAGAGGACCTTCCGAGGGGTGGCCCGTCATTCCGTAGAGAGTGGGCTGCATCGAACCGGTCGGAATCTTGAAGGGCTTCAGGAAATAAGCCTGGAATCCGATAGCCAGAGCGATCGCGACGACGATGGCCTCGATGTTTTCGGCCCAGACGGGGTGAGGTCTTGCCCGAATGACAGCTGAGAATCCCACCTCAAGGTCACGAGTCACGGCGGTGATCTCCGGTTCCTGCTTCCCGGCGATCGCCCTGTTGAGATTCAAAATGAGTTCCTGCAGCTTGGAGATCTGCCCCGCTTTCAAGAGGTCACGGTGGTGGTGAAGGGTCTTGGAGGCTCCTTCTGAGAGAAGTCGTGCATCCTTGATATATCGGGGGGTGAAGAATCCCATGGCTGATAAAGTCGGAAAAGAGAGCGAAGCAGGATCACGCAGTATTGGCAATCCCCGCCCGTTATACGGATCTTTCCTTCCTCCACTTTCTGATTTACCGATTTCCCTCTTTCCGAGTCGTCAGCTTTTTGGTTTCCTACAAAGCTTCATGGACACGCATGCTGCACCTTCTCTGGTTTCTTCGGGCTCCCGCCAGGCCGATCAGATCCCCGCGGACCTTCTGGCCAAGATCGACGAGGCGGTAACCCACTATCCGGTCTCCAAGAGGAGCGCCTCCCTTCCCCTCCTGCATCTCTGGCAGAATCACTTTGGATTCGTCGATGATAGCGGTGTGGATTGGATTGCCAATCGTCTGGAGCTTCAGCCGATCAATGTTCTTGAGTTGGTGACCTTCTACCCATGGTTCCGCCAGCAGGCAGCCGGCAAGGTCTGTATCCGTGTCTGCCGTACTCTTTCTTGCGCTCTGGCCGGGAGCTATGAAGTTCGGGAATCTTTCTGCAAGGCAGTCGGGATCGATCCGAAGGCCCCGACGCATGGTCACACACCTCCCGTCAGCCCAGATGGAAAATTCAGCGTCGAGTTTGTCGAGTGCCTTGCCAGCTGCGGGTCCGCTCCCGTGGCCTTGATCAATGACGATCTCGTTGAGGACATCACCCCGGAGGGTACCTCCGCAATTCTGAGCCAGTACAACTGATCACTTCCCGGAGGACACTCATCATGAAATCACTTCTACTTCCCCCGCACCCGAAGGAGCGCCGCATCGTTTTCCAGAATGCCTGGACCCAAGGTTATACCCCCGACATCGACTGCTATGTGAAGAACGGAGGCTATGCCGAGTTTAAAAAGGCTCTCGGCATGAAGCCCGAAGAGATCATCGATGAGGTCAAGAAGGCGAATCTCCGTGGTCGTGGCGGCGCCGGATTCCCCTGCGGTGTGAAGTGGAGCTTCATACGTCGTGATGATGGGAAGCCCCATTACATCACCTGCAATGGCGACGAGTCGGAGCCAGGCACCTTCAAGGACCGCTACATCCTTCACAACGATCCGCACCAGTTGATCGAGGGAATGGCGATCGCCGCCTACGCGCTGAACGTCAATCTCGCCTACATCTACATTCGATGCGAGTTCCCGAAGGCAGCCGCCATCGTCACCAAGGCGATCGAGGAGGCCCGTGCCAACGGATTCCTCGGCAAGAATATCTGCGGAAGCGGCTTTGACGTGGAAATGTATGTCCACCAGGGAGCCGGTGCCTACATCTGCGGTGAGGAGACCAGCCTGATCGAGTCTCTGGAGGGAAAGCGTCCCTATCCTCGTATCAAGCCTCCCTACTTCCCTGCAGTCCTAGGTCTCTACATGTCCCCGACGATCGTGAACAATGTGGAAACCTTCTGCCATGTGAAGCAGATCTTTAAGATTGGCTCCGACGAATATGCCAAGATGGGCACTCCCGGCGACGGTGGTACCCGTGTGATGTGCGTCTCCGGTGACGTAATGCGCCCCGGTCCCTACGAGATCCCTGCTGGTGGAGTGACCCTTGGTGAACTGATCAATGATGTCTGCGGCGGTATGAAGCCTGGTCGCAAACTCAAGGCGATCATTCCCGGCGGTAGTTCCTCCAAGATCCTGCGTGCCGGCGAGACCTTCAAGATGAAGGTCAAAGGACCGGATGGCGAAATGGTCGAGAAGGAAGTTCCGCTTCTGGACCTTGTGATGGATGCGGCCAGTCTCGCGGCGGCCGGCACCATGATCGGTAGCGGCGGAGTGATCGTCATGGATGACTCCCGCAACATGCTCTGGGCCCTGAATAACCTCAACGAATTCTACGCCCACGAGAGCTGCGGTCAGTGCACCCCATGCCGCGAAGGTGTTCTCTGGATCGACAAGATGACGACCCGCATGGTCAATGGAGAAGGGATCGCCCAGGATCCGACGACCCTCAAGAACGTGGCTGACAATATCGCCGGCCGAACGGTCTGCGCTTTTGGCGAGGCCGCATCCTGGCCTGTGCAGAGCTTTCTTCAGAAATTCCCCGAGGAGTTCCAGGTCGGGGCCAAGTAAATCACCATGACCCGTCGCGCCGCCCGCATTATGGCTGCTGCGACGGGATTGCTGGCCATCGCGCTGGGTGCGTTCGGAGCCCATGCCCTCCGAGGCGTTCTCGAGGCTAACCAGTCTCGAGATCTCTGGAACACGGCCGTCCTCTACCACCTCGTGCACGCCCCAGCTCTGCTCTGGGCGGCAACCGCCGAGCCTTTCCTGCAGGGAGCGATCTTCTGCTGGGTTTTCGGCATCCTGCTTTTTTCCGGAAGCCTCTACGCACTGGCCTTGACCAAGATCAGCGTGCTGGGAGCCATCACCCCGATTGGTGGACTCCTGCTGATGGCTGGTTGGGTTTTTGTCGGACTCCGTGCATTCAAATCATGAAAGCCATCACCGAAAGCTTTGATGTCCAAACGCGGGGGAAGGGGACCTATGAGATCACTGATCAGGTGGAGTCACTCCTGCGGGCCAGCGGGATCCGCACGGGTCTTGCCACGGTCTTTGTCCGGCACACGAGCGCGAGTCTGGTGATCTACGAGAATGCCGATCCCACGGCGCGGGCCGATCTGCACCGCTACTTCGACGATCTCGTCCCCGAGGATCATCCAGGCCTCGTCCATACGGCGGAGGGACCAGATGACTCGACGAGCCATTTGAAGATGGTTCTGACTCGGACGAGTGAGTCAGTTCCTATCGGGAAGGGAAGACTGACGCTTGGGACTTGGCAGGGGATTTATCTCTTCGAGCATCGCAACTCACCGCACAGGAGGACCATTACCGTCAGTCTCCTCGGCACTTAGAGGGGAGGCTTGGGATTCGGGCGACGCGCGTTGTTGCCGCTCGCTCGCAGTAGTTCACTACAGCTTCGCTCGCGCGCCTAGCGCGTCATCCCGACTTCCAAGCCTTGGTCGAAATTACCTGTGCTTAGGTTTTCGAGTTTTTCCAGTTCCGAGCCAATCGCCAAAGTTTATCCAGCCCTTACTGCCGTAGCTGTCCATAGGGTGAATCGGAATATCAGGAGGTAATGTTCCTTTTTCTGGAAGTTCACCCCGACAAAATGCAAACCATTCGCGAGTTTTAGTTAAACCTAAACTGCGAGCAAAACAGCGGGCATCTGCAAAAGATCGACGCTTTCTAAGAACTCCTGTGCCTAACCAACGGCCATAGCCTTCCCATCCTTTGTTCTGATAAACGACATGAGGCGCGTTAGGAATATCAAGAGGTAATAATGGCTTACCTTTTAACTTTCCATGAATGTAGGCAACCCACTCTTTGTGGTTCTTAAGATTTAGGGAGTGAACGAATGCAATGGCCCTCGCATAAGCCCGAAACTTCCTTAGTTGAGGAGCTGTAGATCTAGTACCTAGCCAATCTCCCATATTGAGCCAACCAATACCAGCATAGGTCCGTGCAGGATTTGCTGGAATATTGGATGGAAGAGATCCTTTTTCCACGAGATCGCCTCGAGTGAATTTTCTCCAGTCGTTCGAGTTTTTTAATTTTAAGCTACGAACTTTTTTACGAGCACTTTTAAAGGGTAAAAAGGCCCTTTCAAAATTGGCAATATTACCGGTTCCAAGCCAGTCCCCGAGGCTAATCCAGCCTTCGCTAAGATACTTTTCATTGGGATATGCTGGAATATCAGATGGCAAAAATCCTTTTTCAGGGATCTCACCCTTACAGAAAGAATACCACTCTTTCTGGTTTTTCAGCCCCAGCCCCCTAACGAACTCCCTCGCTTCCTCAAAGGGGCGCCAGGAGAGTTTCGCGAGGCGGTGCCAGCATTTGAGGTCGATGTCCTTGATGAACTGGTCGATGTCGATCTTCTTGGCGATGCGCTCGTCGATGTCGAAGGTGACGCTTCCTCTGGTCGGTCGTTTCTTGCCCTTCGCGATCGCGCGGAAGTATTCGATGATGCGGTCATCGTTGGAGGCGAGGGCGCGCAGTGTGGAGAGGATTTCCTGAAAGTCTTCCGACTCGAGGATCTTCTCCGGCTTAGCTTTCGCATCGTGGAGGATCGGGACGATCACATATCCCATCTTCTTGCCGGGTGAGGGGCGTAGGGCTCGGCCCATAGCCTGGACGATGTCGACGGCACTCCGTCTCGGATCGGCGAAGAGGACGCAGTCAATGTCCGGGACATCGACTCCCTCGGTGAGGCATCGAGCGTTGGTGATCAGGGCCCGTTTCTTCTCGGCGAACTCATTGATCAGCTTGGTGCGGGTGCCTGTTGCTGTTGCTCCCGAGACATGGAACGAATCGACATGACCGAAGGATCGGAAGGCCTTGTTGAAGGCCAGGTTCTGTTCCGCGAAGTGCTCCGCCTTCCGGATGCTAGCGTGGAAGGAAACTGCGTGACGGATCGGATGCTTCTGCATCCCCTTCCGCAGGGCCACTAGCGAAGCCAGCATCTCGGACTCCATCTCCTTGTCCCACGGACCCTTCTTCGGACGGACGAAGGCGTTCTTCCTGACCATCTCTGCGACCTCCTCGTGGGAGACCATGATCGTGACGATCCGGTAGTCGCAGAGGATCGGGGGCTTTTGCTCCAGTGCGGCCTTAAAGGAGAGCAGGTGGAAGGTCTCCCCGTATATCGCGGGGTCATCCATGCTGAGGATCTTCTCCCCCTTCCCTTGATAGCGGCGCTCGGTCGCCGTCATGAAGACGCGTCGGTCAATCGGGAGGTTGCGGTCATGGAGGAGATGGGAGAAGAGCTTCTCTCCGTCGCCGACCGTCTTGTGAGCCTCGTCCATGATGCCGAGGTCGAAGCGGAACTTTGACTTTCGTGCGGCAGCACTCAGGGCCTGGCCACTCTGGTAGGTGGTGAAGACGACCTGGAGTCCCTTGCTCTTCTTTTTCAGCCATCCGGCGATCTCCTTGGGATCGGTCAGGCAGGGGACGCCGAGATCCTGACGCAGGACCGAGAGATCATCGGTGCCGAAGCGGCCTGCCGATTCGTCACTGCAAACGCAGATCCATTCAACCTCCTTGCCGGAGGCCATGGCCTCGCGGAGCCAGACCTTCAGTGTCTGGCGGATCAGTGCGAGACTCGGCACCGCGATCACGATTCGGCGGGAGCCGAGTTCCTTCGCGATCCAGTAGGCGGTGAGACTCTTGCCTGTGCCGCATGGCATGATGAGTTTGCCCCGCTTCTTCTTCTCCGTGACGAAGTGCTTCCTGGCATCGCGG
Organism: uncultured Spartobacteria bacterium; assembly: GCA_903831635.1. Taxonomy (GTDB): domain Bacteria; phylum Verrucomicrobiota; class Verrucomicrobiia; order Chthoniobacterales; family UBA6821; genus UBA6821. The sequence continues at coordinate 10,221 of CAIKYN010000306.1, read as the reverse complement.
ACAGCGGCCACCTGATGAGGGCGAGGGGAGAGGGGCTTTGGCTTTGCGGCCTTCCGCTCCGCGGAGGCCCGGAGCCGGTCGAAGAACTCGGCATCAAGTCCCTGCCAGACATCGAGCGCACAGAAGCCGATGCGCTCCTGCTTTCCCAGAACCTTGGTGATCCTCTCCGTGGTTGAGCAGATCAGTCCGAAGGAGATCCCTTTGCATATACCGAAGGCCAACCCCGTGAAGGTCGAGATCTCCCTCCAAGGAATCGGGCGGGAGGATTCGGCGCGATACTTGCACTGGATCGCCCAGAACTCGCCCTCCTTGGTCTTTGCGATCAGATCGATCCCTTGGTCGGAATCTGGAAGGTGGAGTTTCTTCCGAATCGCCGAGGGAACCTCATGATGAATCCAGACCTCATTGATCTTGGTGGCATACTCGGGATCGATCAGCAGGAATGCTTTGACCAACTCCTCAAAGAGATCCCCCTTCTGTTTCTCTGGCAGCGAGGCAAACGCCTTGGAGAAATCATCCCAACTCCGGCAACTACGGACAGCCTTTGCCAGAAGAGGTGAATCAGGAAAGCGAGGCATAGGGGGTGTGGGACATTTAACGGATCGGCATCCAAGTGACGAGCGAATGCTACCACCCCGACCCGACACCAAGTGTCCTATCCCTCCAGGCCCATCTTCTTCATCCCCTTTATCTCTGTGAATTTTGACCTGAACACCAACCGGCAGATGACCAGCGAGGCGGCGACTCCGGCTGTATCGGCGAGCAGGCCGGCGGCGAGGGCGCGGCGGCCGCGGCGGATGGTTACGGAGCCATAGTAAACGGCCAGCACATAGAGAGTAGTCTGGGTGCCTAACAGTCTTCAGTCTAAACAGCTAAAAAGTCTTGGCTTCCCCATCTACGCTGGGAGTAGCTTGAGTCCGTTCAAGGCGGCGACTTTTCGCTGCCTGACGTCGAGGGAAGCAAAGTGGGTTGCTCCTGCTTCGATGGCCGCAGCGACATGGAGCAGGTCGAGGCTGCGGCTTCCCAGAGTGGCGGAATGTTTCGCGGAGAGTCGTTCAGCAAGGAGGAAAACCTCGCCCAGATCATACTCGCACGGAATTAAGACGACCGATTCAATGTCAGAGAGGAAGGCGCGGGTGGCGGCGTTTTCCTGAGTCTTGGTGATCTCTCCCCGGAAGCGTTTCAGGCGGATGGCGTTGGGTATTTCGATGGAGTGGAGATGTGAATAGAGGAGATGCTCCCCGAGGGAGTCGAGAATGTGGACTGCCGTCTCGGAGTCGGACTCAAGGACATACCCCTTCACCATCACGCCCGTGTCGGCATATCCGATGCTCATGTGTCGCCGCGCTCCATGTCGAGGACGTCACGGATGTCTCCTGTCGCCGGGCCGGATGAAAAGAGCTTCCTGAGGCGTGCCATTCGATCCACTGACTTGGAGGGTTTTTTGCGGCGCTTCACGGGAGAGACCGTGGCGAAGGGGATGCCCCGCTTCGTGATAACGATGGACTCACCTCCGTGGACCCAGCGCGAGATAGAGGCAAAGTTGTTTCGGAGATCGGCAACAGTTGCAGTCTTCATGAGAGATAATCTATCATGAGATGACGGATAGGCAAGGGACCTATCTCTCCCCTTCCTTTCTGTGAATTCTTACCGGAAAACCAACCGACAGATGACGAGCGAGGCGGCTACTCCGGCCGCATCGGCGAGCAGGCCGGCTGCGAGGGCATGGCGACCACGGCGGATGGCGACTGATCCGAAGTAGACGGCCAGAACGTAGAGTGTGGTTTCGGTACCTCCTAGAATTGTCCCTGCTAGCTGGGCGGCGTAGCTGTCGGGGCCGCATGCCTTGACGATCTCGGCAAAGAGCCCTGTCGCAGCGCTTCCACTTAGAGGGCGGACGAGCACTAGTGGCAGGACCTGAGGAGGCAGACCGATCAAATCGAGAAGGGGGGATAGCAGACGGGTGAGGATGTCGATCCCTCCGGCCGCACGGAAGACTCCGACGGCGACAAGGATCGCCACGAGATAGGGGAAGATTCCCAGGGCGACCTGGATTCCTTCCTTGGCCCCCTCAATGAATTCCTCATAAACGGAGATGCCTTTGAGGGCGGCGTAGAGGGGGAAGAATCCTATCAGGAAGGGGATCGCCACCACCGAGATCGACTGGACGAACGAGATCGGAAGGGAGGTGCCCGCGCCCCTTACAGCAACAAGATGCCAGATCGTTCCGGCAAAGAGGGCGACGTAGACCGCAAGGAGTAGTTTCTTCCAGAGGGAGAGGGGAATTAAGGATGCACTTTCGGGAGCGGTGTCTATCGTCACGGGGAGAGGTGTGCGACCGGTCACCGGAGGCAGGGCGAACAAAGGTAGCCTCTGCAGGAGTTTCACTGCGACGATGCCGGTGACAAACGAGCAGGTAGTGGCCACTAGTGCTGTCCCAATGATCGAGGTGGGGTGGGCGGCTCCGGCGGCGGCCAAGATCCCGACGGCCGTGGCGGGGATGAGCTGAACGGAACTCGTGTTAATGGCCAAGAAGGTGCACATCGCATTGGTGGCCGTTCCGGGGCGGGGATTCAATGATTCGAGTCCCTGCATGGCACGCAGTCCTAGCGGGGTGGCGGCATTGCCGAGTCCGAGCATGTTGGCCGCGATATTCATTACCATGGCCCCCATGGCCGGATGATCCGACGGCACATCGGGGAAGAGGCGGGTTAGAAGGGGGCGCAGGAATGAGGAAAGTCGCTCCACGGCACCCGATTTCTCAGCAAGTCTCATGATTCCCAGCCAGAGAGCCATGACGGCCCCAAGCGGCAGGGCAATCGACAGGAGAGAGGACTTCGCCGCGTCAAAGGTCGCGGCAGTCACGGCTTCGGTCCTCCCGGTAAGTACTCCTAGAATAACCCCGCAGAGAATCAGGCCAAGCCAGAGATAATTGAGCATTTCCGAGTATTAAAGGGGAACACCACGGAGGTGGGGAATAAAATTGCGATGACGGACTATCGGGGATCGGCTTAAATGAACTGCATTATGTCTGTCTGCTCTGATCGCTGGATTCGCAAAAAGTCGCTGGAACATGGAATGATCGAACCGTTCATCGATGGTCAGATACGCTCCGCAGAAGATGGAGGACGCGTGATCAGCTACGGTCTCTCAAGTTACGGATATGACCTGCGGGTTGCCGATGAATTCAAGGTCTTCACGAATGTCTTCAGCGCCATGGTTGATCCGAAGGAATTTGATGAGAAGTCGTTCGTGGATGTGAAGACGGATGTCTGCGTGGTTCCCCCCAACTCGTTCGCACTGGCCCGCAGCGTGGAGTACTTCCGTATTCCCCGCGAAGTCCTGACCATCTGTGTCGGCAAATCAACCTATGCCCGATGCGGCATCATCGTGAACGTCACTCCCTTTGAGCCGGAGTGGGAGGGTCATGTGACCCTGGAGATCTCCAATACGACTCCTCTGCCGGCTAAGATCTACGCCAACGAGGGACTTGCCCAGGTTGTCTTCTTCGAGGCCAAGGAATCGTGCGAGACGAGCTATGCCGATCGTGCCGGTAAGTACATGAAGCAGCGCGGCATCACGGTGCCGAGGATGTAACAAAAAAGGGGTTAGAAGTGTTGAAAGGTTAGAAATTTTAAAAAGAGGCCGAGGTTGTGACCCTACTTTTCTAACTTTGTAACCCTTTTAATGTTTTAACCTGCGGTCACTCCTTTTCTTCGTCACTCATCTTCTTGAGGACTTCGGACATGTCCTCCACTTCATTCCAGACTGCGCCGGTGGCATAGATGGGGGCTTTCTGCTGAGCGGCCATGGCCAAGCAGTCACTTGGCCGGGCGTCAAGTTCCAGCACCTTGCGTTGCTGGAGTTCATTCTCCGCAGTCATGATCATTCGTCCGTAGTAGGTGGCTCCCTTGAGGTCATTGATGATCACCCGCTCCACCTTCGCGCCAAACCCCGCAAGCATCATCCCCATCAGATCATGGGTGAGGGGACGCTCATGCTTTGTTTCGCTGATTATCATGCTAATGGCATTTCCTACCAAGGGGTCGACATAGATGACGAAGACCTTTTCCTCGTTGCCAAGAAACACGGCGCTTCCACTGGTCGTTGGAATCACTGCCTTGATCCCGATCTGGACGACATCTTTAGGGCTCATTTGGCTCATAGGGTGATTATGTTCCAGAATGCGCCGTCGTGCATCTACGCAATTGTGGTTATTGCTCGCTTCCTCTGCCGCCCGCATAGTCAGCATGCACGATCCCCCGGCGTTTGTATTCAGCTGAAGTGACCAGATAATGATCGGCCCAGGAGCCGAGCCCCTCCTGCTCCTTGGCAGTCAGTGTGCGTACGATCCTTGCAGGTGATCCCACGACCATGGAACCCGGGGGGATGATGGTATTCATCAGGACCGTGGCATGCGCTCCGACAAGGCATCGCTCTCCGATGATGGCGCCATCCAGAATGATCGCTCCCATGCCGATGAGTGATTCGTCGCCGATCGTGCAGGCATGGACGATAGCACCATGCCCGATGGTCACACGCCTCCCGACTGAGACGCCTCGGCCCGTGGCTACGTGGATGACGGCGTTGTCCTGCACATTGCTCTCCTCTCCGATCTCGATCGGGGCAATGTCGCCGCGAAGCGATGACGATGGCCAGATACTGACTCTTGCTCCCAAGCGAACTGTTCCGGCGAGAAATGCTCCCGGGGCGACATAGGCCTCGGAGTCGACGCAAGGAGTCTGATCCATGTGCTCACTGACGATTGCCTTGAAGTAGTCAAGATGTTCGGGATGGGAAAGGTCTGCCCTGGGGTCGTCTGTGGAATGAGTGTTCATAAGGTTTTTTTGTGATTTTCTCACAATGGGAGTTGACAGCAAGAGAGGGTTTTTTTTGGATCAGCTTTGTCAATCGACACAACCAACCCAACCAACCCAACCCAACAATCCATGAGCAGCAAAATCCATCTCGTTGAGTCCGTCCAGAAAGCCCTTGGCAAGGATGTCAGCAAGGCCCACGCCGAAAAGGCAGTGAACGCCGTCATCGACAACATCAAGGCCCTCGTCAAGAAGCACAAGAGCCTTCAGTTGATCGGTTTTGGCACATTCAAGGTTGTGAACCGCAAGGCCCGCACCGGCATCAATCCAAAGACCCAGGAGAAGATTAAGATCAAGGCCTCCAAGAGCGTTCGCTTGACCCCTGGTAAGGCTTTCAAGGAGTCTCTCTAAGTTTTTTAGGGTTTCCCCCCACCCGAGAAAACCCGTTATGCCTCTTGGCATAACGGGTTTTCTCATTTCTCTGGAGCTTCGTTTCAGTTAAGATCCATTCTTCATGAAATCACCACTCGTTGTCTCAGTTACCGGCGCCGCCGGACAAATCGGCTACTCTCTCCTCCCTCGCATCGCCTCCGGGCAGGTCTTTGGATATGACCAACCGGTCGCTCTCCGCCTCATCGAGATCGAGCCCGGCATGAAGGCTCTCGCCGGAGTCGTCATGGAGCTCAATGACTGCGCATTCCCCCTCCTTGAGTCAATTGAGGCTACTTCCGATCTTGATGTTGGGTTCAGCGGCACGAACTGGGCACTGCTGGTTGGAAGCGTTCCGCGTAAAGCGGGTATGGAGCGCAAAGATCTTCTCGGCATCAACGGCAAGATCTTCATTGGGCAAGGGCAGGCCATCGAGCGGAATGCCGCCTCGGATGTGAATGTCCTTGTCGTTGGCAATCCTTGCAACACGAACTGCCTGATCGCCATGAAGAATGCTCCCTCCATTCCCGAGGATCGCTGGCATGCGATGACCCGACTTGATGAGAATCGTGCCAAGAGCGCCCTTGCGGAGAAGGCTGGTTGCCATAACCGTGATATCACCCAACTCGCCATCTGGGGCAATCACTCCAGCACCCTCTACCCCGACTTCGAGAATGCCCTGATCAATGGAGATCCCGTGAGCAAGTACATCCCCGACCGTGCCTGGCTTGAGGGTGATTTCATCAAGGATGTTCAGCAGCGTGGTGCTGCGATCATTGCTGCCCGAGGACTCTCGTCTGCGGCCTCCGCTGCGCATGCCGCGATTGAGACCGTCCAGTCTCTTCGTGAGAACACCCCAGCGGATGACTGGCACAGTGTGGCTGTCGCTTCTGATGGATCTTACGGCGTAGAAAAGGGACTGATTTGCTCCTTCCCCATTCGCTCCAACGGCACGAAAGCCTCCATTGTCCAGGGAGTTGATCTTGGAGAATTCGGCAAATCCAAGTTCCAGCTCTCCCTCAATGAGCTTCTTGAGGAGAAGGCGATGGTTTCCGATCTTCTTCCTCAATGAGCAGTCACGAGATTCCCGTTGCCGATCCGGCGACCCATCGCTCGGAAACGGATAGCATGGGGGCGATTCCCGTCCCTCATCACAGGTACTATGGCGCCCAGACTGCGCGTTCGCTGATCCATTTCGACATCGGCAACGACACCAAGCCACCCGAGTTGATCAAGGCCTTGGGACAGCTGAAGAAAGCATGTGCACTTGCAAACAGGGATCTCGGTAAGCTGAGCGCGGAGAAGAGTGATCTCATCGTTCGTGCCGCCGATGAGGTGATTGCAGGGAAGCTCAACGAGCACTTTCCGCTGCGTATCTGGCAGACCGGCAGTGGTACCCAAAGCAACATGAACGCCAACGAGGTGATTTCCAATCGTGCCATTGAGATGGCCGGGGGGGAACTGGGCTCGAAGAAACCTATTCATCCTAATGATGACGTGAATATGTCGCAGTCCTCGAATGACACCTTTCCGACAGCCATGAATATTGCGGCTGTCACGGTGGTCCGTGAGCGACTCCTACCTGTGGTGCAGGAGCTACGGGCGGCTCTCCAGGCCAAGGCTTTGGAATTCGCCGACATCATCAAGATCGGGCGTACTCATCTGCAGGATGCCACGCCAATCACATTGGGGCAGGAATTCTCAGGGTATGTGGCTATGCTCGATGCTGATTTGGTTCGAGTGACCGAGAGTCTGCCTGGGCTTGAGTCCCTGGCGATCGGAGGCACAGCTGTCGGTACCGGCTTGAACTCTCATCCGAAGTTTGGGGAGACGGCCGCTGCGCACATTGCTCAGATGACAGGCTATCCCTTTGTCTCAGCCGAAAATAAATTCATGGCTCTCTCCTCTCATGGTGAGTTTGTCTTTGCCAGCGGTGCCCTCAAATCTCTTGCCACTTCGCTGATGAAGATTGCGAATGACTTGCGATGGTTGGCCTCGGGGCCCCGCTGTGGATTGGGTGAACTCTCCCTGCCGGAGAATGAGCCCGGTTCCTCCATCATGCCTGGCAAGGTCAATCCTACCCAGTGCGAGGCCGTCACCATGGTGGCCGTCCAGGTAATGGGTAATGATACAGCGATCGGCATTGCTGCTTCGCAGGGAAATTTTGAACTGAATGTCTTCAAGCCGGTCATCATCCACAACTTCCTCCACTCCGTTCGTCTGCTTGCCGACGCCTGCGACTCTTTCAGAGAGCACTGCGTTGTCGGGATTGAGGCAAACCGTGATGTGATCGATGGGTATGTCCGGAATTCTCTGATGCTCGTCACGGCTCTCAATCCCCATATCGGTTATGATAAGGCAGCACAGATTGCCAAGAAGGCCCACAAGGATCATTCCAGCCTCAAGGAGTCAGCAGTGGCACTCGGTTATTTGAGTCCGGAGCAATTTGACGAGTGGGTGGTGGCTGCCAACATGACGCACCCCTGAGTCGGAAACTAAACCGCCTAAGTCCTGCTTATCTCCCGACTGCAAGTTTTGCCATCAGGTCGGTCGTCATTGATTCTAACTCAATGGAGACCACCTCGACGCGTCGAGTGAAGTAGTTGTAGGCAATCAGATTGGGAACAGCGACCCCGAGACCAACAATCGTGCAGTTCAGGGCCTCTGAGATGCCGTTGGCAACCAACTGGGGGTCTCCGCTAGCGCCGATATTTCCAAAGATGCCGACAAGTCCTGAGAGGGTGCCGAGCAATCCGAGGAGTGGGGAGATGCCGGTCGTGATTTCTAGAAAGACAAGACCTGACTCAAGCCGTGAGATCTCATGACGAGCACGGGTCTGCACTGCGTCGAGAATCTCGGCGCGGGTCCAGTCCCGATGCTGAAGAACACTCAACAGCACTCGTGACAGTGGGGAGGGCTCCCTGAGAAGGAATTTCTGAAGATTCTCTGTTTGTGATCCTCCTTTGAATCCCTCCAAAGCCCTGATGACCTCGGGAGGCAGGGCGCGATCCATCTTGATGATGAGTGCTCTTTGGAGAATCACGGCCAGGGAAAAAATCGAAAGCAGGAGAAGAACGGCCATGAAGAAGCCGCCTTTCACGAAGAACTGCACAAAGCCGGGCATCGCGGCAAGGAAAGGGTATAAATGCATGCGGTAAAACTTAGTAAACGGTGAAGCTGTAGTCGATTTCCAAGACCCCATTCTGGAGTGTTCTGGCAACGTCTGGTGGGATCGGTGGTAGCTTGGCGTCCATGATTGAGCGAAGACTGCAATCCGTCAAAGACTCATTCCCATTGCTGGAAACGACATGGAGTCCGCTGACCTTGCCAGTTGAACTCACTTTGAAGCTGACATCGACAGTCCCAATGCTGAGAAGGCCCATGCGCTCATCGACATAGTAGTACCATCTGGAGCCGATGGCATCTGCGACCCCTTTACGATAACGACCCAGAGGTGTTTGCTCTGCGGCAACCGAGGAGCGGCCACGGTTGGAGATATTCCCACGAATGACGGTTTGCCGTGTCTCGGGCTGGTATCCCTTGGCGGCTCCCTGTGATCCCGGGGCTGAGGACTGACGAGGAGGTGAAGCTGTTGTGGTTTGCGACGATGATTGATCGGGGTTTTGTGCTGATTGCGTCGAAGTCACCGCTGGGTGTTCGGGTGGTTCGAGCAGTTTGATATTGTTAGGGGGAGGAGTGCTTGACGGAGTCGGTTGGGGACTCGGAGTAGGAGACTGATTGGGCTTTTGCTCAGCCTGGCTTTGCTGAGCAGGATTGGAAGGTGGTAATGCTGGTTGTGGTGGGAGGGGATTTCCTGCCGAGGTGGCTGCTTTTTCACCGGGAGTATACTTCTGGTTTTGTAGCTCCAAGGCTGGCTGGGCAATGCCTTGTTGTGAGGGAAGGGGAAGAAGGCCTTCGGGAGGCTGTTCGCTTGCGGCTTTGCTGTTCTGATCGGATTGAAAAGGGGAGTTTTCCGCTGCTTTTTCGGTGACTTCTTTGGCCTCGATGAAAGGCCGTTCACTCTTGCGAGGAGGGGTCAGTTCGAGCGTGACCTCGGGAGGCGGGAGGTTTTTTGGAGTCTCTTCCTTGAGTAGATTTTTGGCGAAAAGAACCGCCAGAAGAATGATCAATGTGAAATGGATCAGGCACGAGAGAATCAGGAAGAAAGGAAACCCTTTTTTCCTGTCAGCTCGCCTTTGCTGCGTGGAGGCGCGTTGATCCGTTCCGGTCGTCATGAAACTGCGCTGAGATGGAGATGAGGAGTGGTTTTGTGGACGACGTTGGTAGTGGTCCGCGTGGGATTCGATCCCTTTGATCGCTGAGTGCCATGGGGAAGCTTAAGATTTCCCGTGCGTGCCTGATGGAAGAGGTATTGCTGGATATAGCCCGCATAGGGACCCATGACCTTTTCTCCATAACGCTCCATCTCGACGAGAGTTAGTTTCCTTGAGCGTGGGGAGCGGAAAGAGCTAAGAATCCTGCCGATCCAGACATCTACGGGGACGGCCTCCAGTCGTTCGTAGGAAAAGAGAAGAATGCAGTTGGCAACTTTCCTTCCTATGCCGGGTAGGGTACAGAGGGCTTCTCTTGCCTCGTGCGTACTCATTCCGACAAGTGCCTCCGGATCAAATCTTCCCTCCGAGACCAGTCGAGCGGTTCCCAGAAGCCCCTTGGCCCTGAAGCCAAGGGCGCAGCGTCGGAGTTCTTCTTCGGACGTAGAGGCTAGGACATTCGGTGCCGGAAACGTCGGAACCGGAAAGTTTTCCAATTTTTTTCCATAGGTGTGCCTCAATGCCATGCTCATTTGGCGGATATGGGCCACCTGCTTCATTGGTGAGAGAATAAAGGATGCTATGCATTCCCAATGAGGCTGCCTCATAATACGCAGACCACGGCAAGACAATGCTGCCTGCAGGGAGGCTGGATGAGAAGAGCAGGAGTGGCGGATCGCCTCAAGATCATGGTCGAGGGCCAG
>CAIKYN010000305.1 GCA_903831635.1 uncultured Spartobacteria bacterium | reverse complement strand
GTCGGCGAGACACTGCGAGTCTCCTCGATCGTCACGGGAGTACGGAGTGGATTCTCGAGGACGCTGGCGAGTTCGCGGGCCTCCTTCTCCTTGAAATTTCCAGTAATCTGAGCCTGACCTCCAGCGATTGGATTCTTTACCGAGGGGGCGCTCTGAATCTTCCCATCGAGAAGGATCGCCAGACGACCCTGATGCGGAGCAAGTTGCTGGGTCAGTTCAAAGAAGGTCTTGGCGCCCTCACCATCGAGGTTAAGCGAGACGCCATATCCCTGCTGATCGAAAAAGGCAAACGCGCGATTCACATGCTCGCCGGTCAGGTCGGCCTCCTTCTTTACAAGGAGGCGTTCGGTAACCTCCTTGCCTTGGTAGTTCTGGGTATGCTCCTTGATCACAAATCCTGGAGGAAGGATCGCCTCCCCCTTGTCGATCTGAGCAATGAGTGCGACAGAATCGGGATGAACCTCGGCGAACTCGAGTTTCGCAACTTGCTGGAGCTGCTCCTTGGTGGACTGGATCTGTGCGGGATCAAGGCCAGGAATCTGAACAAGGATCCTGCTGGAACCCTGCGGCGCGATCACGGGTTCGCTGACGCCGAACTTGTCGACACGCTTGCGGATAACTTCGACCGCCTGCTGGAGCATGTCGGCCGTAATCGGCTGATCATTCTGGGGAACCAACTGAAGTAGGAAGGAAGTGCCGCCGCGCAGATCCAGGCCGAGATGAATCTTCTTGGCAGGCGGGGTGGCCGAGTCGAGGCAGAAGAGCAGCAGCAGGATCGTCAGGACAGCTCCGAGCCAACGCTTCTTGCCGTCACTCTCGGTGGAAAAGTACCAGGCAAAGAGGCCCAGAATCAGCAGTCCGAAGAAAAAGGTGAGTAGAGGTGTCATGTGGAGCGGTGGCGTCGAGGATTCAATGAGTGAGAACTTCTAATGGCTGTCAGGGGGAGGTTTGCAGAGCTGGCGTGGTTTAGGAGGCCGAGCTGCCCGAGGATTCCTCGGCGGAGCGGTCGAGCACCGTGGCGACGGCTGCCTTGTCGATCTCGATCTTCACATTATCAGCAATCTTCAGCAGAACGGTGCGCTCCTTCACGTTGGAGATCATGCCATGAATGCCGGCGCTGGTGACCACCTTATCACCCGTCTTAATCGATTCGATCAGCTTCTGCTGCTCCTTGCGCTGCTTCTGCTGAGGACGGATCAGAAGGAAGTAGAAGATGACACCGATAAAGATCAGTGGGGCAAACTGGGTGATGGGGCTGGGTGCCTGTGGCGCGGTGGAGGCGGCATCGAGGAGTAAAAGGACTGTTGCGGAAAAAACCATAGTCCTTCTAGCTATCCTAGGATCACCTTCAAGAGCAAGGCCTCAGATCCCAACTTGCAGTCCATCAATCCAATGAGAACGTGGAGTTCTTAGTGTCCCAGATAAGCCGCCTGAATCTCCGGACGATTCTTGATCTCGGAGGAGGGGCCTTCGAGATGAATATGTCCTGTCTCAAGCACATAGGCATAATCACTGACCTTCAGGGCAAGTGAGGCATTCTGCTCAACCAGCAGCATCGTCATCCCGCGCTCCTTGTTCAGAGCCACCAGGCGCTCAAAGATCGTCTCAACAAGCAGTGGAGCAATCCCCAACGATGGCTCATCAAGCATGAGACAGCGGGGTCTCCCCATGAGGGCACGTCCGATTGCCAGCATCTGCTGCTCTCCCCCGCTGAGCGTCCCCGCACGCTG
>CAIKYN010000304.1 GCA_903831635.1 uncultured Spartobacteria bacterium | reverse complement strand
TCGACTGATCTCAGCGAAGGATTTCTTTGTCAGCCAGTCCTCGCTCACCGGTGAATCGATGCCGGTCGAGAAGCACGCCGACACTCCGACCGAGCCGTCGAAGGCGGTCATCGAGATGCCGAATGCCGTCTTCCAGGGAAGCAATGTGGTGAGCGGCACGGCCAAGGCGGTCGTGGTGAACACCGGCACTCGAACCCACTTCGGCTCGATCTCCGAGAAGCTCGGTAGCGCCCCAGTGCTGACCAGCTTCGACCGCGGGATTGCCGGATTCACCTGGCTCATGATCCGATTCATGCTTGTGATGGTCAGTGTCGTCTTCCTGATCATTGGAGTGACGAAGCATGATTGGTCCGGTGCACTGATGTTCGGTCTGGCCGTTTCTCTCGGAATGACCCCCGAGATGCTCCCGATGATGGTGGCGGTGAATCTCGCGAAGGGAGCCCTTGCCATGTCCAAGAAGAAGGTGATCGTGAAGAAGCTTCACGCGATCCAGAACTTTGGCGCCATCGACATCCTTTGCACAGACAAGACCGGCACCCTGACCCAGGACCGAGTCATCCTGGAAAAGTATGTCGATGTGACTGGACGTCAGAGCGAGGACGTCCTCCGTTACGCCTACATGAACAGCTACTACCAGACGGGTCTGCGCAACCTGCTGGATAACTCCGTTCTCTCCCACACCGACATCGATGTCGATCGTGGATGTAAAAAGGTCGACGAGATCCCCTTCGACTTCCAGCGCAAGCGGATGAGTGTGGTGGTCGATTACGAGGGAGATCACGTGCTCATCTGCAAAGGCGCCGTCGAGGATGTCTTCAAATCCTGCACCCACTACCAGGTCGATGAGGAGGTCTACATGATGATCGATCTCATCAAGAATGACCTGCTTGAGGAGTTTGAGGCACTCAGTCGCGATGGTTACCGCGTGCTCGCCATCGCTTACCGGGAGTTCCCTCAGGATAAGGGAACCTTCTCTATCGCTGACGAGAGCGATTTGATTCTTCTCGGGTACATCGCTTTCCTGGATCCGCCGAAGGAGTCGGCGCAGAAGGCCATCGCCTCGCTCGCCAGCTATGGCGTGACCACCAAGATCCTCACGGGAGACAATGCCCTCGTCACTGGAAAGATCTGCCGCGACGTGCATCTCGACGCAGGCACGATCATTACCGGCGACATGATCGTAGGACTCGATGAGAAGGCGCTCGGGGAACTTGCCGAGAAGACCAGCGTTTTTGCCCGCCTGTCGCCGGCCCAGAAGGAGAGCATCATCGTGGCCCTCCAGAAGCGTGGCCACGTGGTTGGCTACATGGGAGATGGCATCAACGATGCCCTCTCGATGCGCGTTGCAGATGTCGGTATCTCTGTCGACACCGCGGTCGATGTGGCCAAGGAATCGGCAGACATCATCCTGCTCGAACGCAGTCTCATGGTGCTCGAAGACGGCATCCTTGAAGGACGCAAGGTTTTCGCAAACATCATCAAGTACATCCGCATGGGGGCCAGTTCCAACTTCGGCAACATGTTCTCCATGGTGGGGAGCAGCTACTTCCTGAAATTCCTCCCCATGATGCCCGTCCAGGTGCTGGTAAATAACCTGCTCTACGACTTCTCCCAGATTGGTATTCCTTACGACCACGTCGATGCCGAGTACATGTTGAAGCCCCGCAAGTGGAACATCGGAAATATCCAGAAGTTCATGATGTGTGTCGGGCCGACCAGCTCGATCTTTGACTATACGACCTTTGCCGTGATGCTCTGGTTCTTCAAGTGCAGCAATCTGAACCTCGCTGCCCCCGCCGAGTTGTTTCATCGCTTTGCTGGAGGGCCTGGAGTGGCTAACGACGACACCTACGCCGCCTCTCTTTTCCACTCCGGTTGGTTCGTGGAGTCGATCATCACCCAGACGCTGATCGTCCATGTGATCCGTACCCGCAAGATCCCGTTCTTCGGAAGCTGTGCGAGTCCCGCACTCATTCTCTCAACGCTGATCATTATTCTGATCGGTTCCGCAATTCCTTACATTCCGCCGGTTGCCGCCTATCTCGGCATGGTGCCG
>CAIKYN010000303.1 GCA_903831635.1 uncultured Spartobacteria bacterium | reverse complement strand
TGGCTGAGGTACTTGAAATCGATTCCCCCATTGAAGGATTGGCTGAAGTTCTTTTCGCCGGGCAAAGCACATAGCAAACGGAAGGCCGCTGTATTGCCTGCACCGTTGACTGCACCTCCGCCTAGAGTCGAGACGTCGCTATTCTGTTCGGCAAAGGAGACATTCAACTTCAGCCAATCGACATCGGGAATCCGAGCCGTATAAAAAACATTCCAGTTCAGCGCCTGCGAAGCGTTCTGCGGCGCTACCTGCAATGATGCCCCCACAGAGTCACCCCGCTGCCAAAGATCATCGTAGCTCGTTCCCGCATTCAATCGGTAAGGTACAGTGTTCGGACTGTAGCGGTTATTGAACTCCACGCTCCCATGCCACGGGAGAGTATCTTTGACGGCCAGATTCACATCGACGGTGCCAGGCTCAAATCCCGGAGTCAGAGTCGGGATCACCTGACGGTCGGTCCATTGATTCAGCGCCATGATTTCGCTAGAGACCTTGTTGAAGTCAGGGACGGTGCCGGGCTTGAGAGATGGAACCTTCTTCTTGATAGCATCCAGCGAGAAGTAGCGCGAGCCCTCGACATTCAGTCTTCCTACCTTCGCTTCGGTGACTTGAAGAAAGACGATGCCGCGCTTGCCTGTCTGCTGGGGAATCTGGACGCTCACGGTCTGGAATCCTTTGTCCTGAAAAGCCTTTTCAAGCGCGGTGCGGGCTTTCTCAACATCATCGGGCGTGCGTTCCGGCCCCATGAAAGGATAGACGGCCTTCTCAATCTCCGAGCGACTGAGCTGATGCGAGCCAATCACACGGTACTCACGCACATAAAGCATTTGACTGCGGTCCACAGCATTTGTGGAAACTCCCGGCGGTGTGGCAGCCACCGGAGGAACCGGCGGAGGTCCATCGTCTGCCGATGCTGCTACCATGGTGTTCACCTCAAGTGCTTTCGATGATGGCAAAACAATCCCAGTCACCAGTGCCATGCACAACAAAAGATCGACGTGTCGCAAGGGCACGACAGCGCAAACCTTTTTCAGAAAATGATGGCTATGAATTGGCACGATGTCCGGTTGGATTTTTTATCTACAGGCAAACGGCTTAAAAAATTACCAGAGTACCTTCACTGGGAGGAATACTTAATTGTGACAATTCCGTGACACTCAATGATCCGCCGCGCTTCCATTGCCTCTTAAAAAAATCATCCACTCATATTCCTAATCTTGCCTAGTCGACCCAATTTGTGATCATCAAAGCCGTTACATGTCGACATATCGACATATCGAAGCACCAGATCAACAGCCCCCCGTGTCAGTTCCAATTCATTGACAAGTGGATGCTTGACCACGGGAAGTTACGCTGTCACTCCATGAATCCATGCAACAAAGCCTCCGACTCGTCGAACCCTCCCGGTGGCTCCTTCTCAGCATCATAACCGCAGCCGATTGGCTCTGGGGTGGAACCCGCCCCTGGACGCAATCCCTGATTGCTTGGCTTTTAACTGTCGATTTAATGATCTTTTGTATGGCGCTCATACTTTTGCGCCGTATGCCGAGGATTTCTTCAATGGCCCTTTGGGCTATGCTTGCGCTCTTGGCGCAGGGATGGCTACTGAGCTGGAATGCTTACCCGGGCCCGGGCGGGCTCAGAATTCTTCTCAACTCAACTCCCGGACATCTTTCGTGGTTTCCCTCCTTTATCGATCAAGGGAAGAGCCTTCGATCCATGCTGCTTATAACGGGCTTGCTAGGGGCGTTTTGCATTAGCAGTGATTTATCAGTCAATAAGACTTGGCTGATGCGACTGTGGAAATTCATAGCACTCATAGGATTGAGCATTGTGATCTTGGGATTAGCACAGCGTTTCACGAATGCCCCGGCGATTTTTTGGAATATTTATGAGAACGATGGCTCCTATTTTTTTTCGGTCTTCCGCTATCATGCCAATGCAGGTGCCTTCATTAATCTGGTTTTTCCACTGATGGCTCCCCTGGCCATGATGAGTGTCATCTTGAAATGGGGCCAAACGGAGAAGATTCTTTGGATCACTGGAACACTTGCGACTGGTGCCGCCGCCTTTGTGAATGCATCGCGGGCAGCCATGGTTATCATGATGATGATGATGCTTCTGGGCGCCTGCTGGATTTGGATCCTTTCGATTCGACCGGGATCACGAATGAATAAAAGGGGGCTCCTGATCATAATGATATCAGTGGCCGTCATACTTATCACTCTGAGCCTAAGTTTTGGAATAGATCAGACACTGACGAGGTGGAGTGCCTTTCGTGGAATCGCTTGGAACGCCGATAGAACTCTCACTTACAGGATCATTATCGAACAGCTGATTCCAAGAACTGGACTCTTTGGCATCGGAGCGGGAAACTTCGAGGCGGCGTTTGCTTCACTGGTTCAGGCCAAAGATCTTCCGGTAATGGGACGCTGGGACATGGCCCATAACGATTACTTGCAGACATTGGTGGAGTGGGGATGGCTGGGAACGGCCTGGTGGGGAATCATTCTCGGAGGGACATTGCTTCGAGCTTTCCGGATGGTATGGAATGTGAATTTACCCATGGAAAACCGGTCCTTGGGCTTTGGAGTCTGCATCGCCCTGACAGGG
>CAIKYN010000302.1 GCA_903831635.1 uncultured Spartobacteria bacterium | reverse complement strand
TTTCAATCCGAGCTTCTTCGCTCATCCGAAGGCCGCCTCCGGATTCACACTCTCAAGTCCCGACAAGGGGATCCGTGATTACTGGATCGAGCACGGCAAGGCTTGCCGCCGAATCGGAGCCGAGATCGGCCGCCAGCTTGGCTCAACCTGCGTGACCAATGTCTGGATTCCGGATGGCTCCAAGGATCTGCCCGCCGACCGCAAGTCGCCACGCATCCGCTTGGAAGCCGCACTCGACGAGATGTTCTCGGAAAAAATCGACCCCGCACACAATCTAGACGCCGTGGAGAGCAAGCTCTTCGGGATCGGCAGTGAGAGCTATGTTGTCGGCTCCCATGAGTTCTACATGGGGTATGCCGTGAAGAACCAAAAGCTCCTCTGCCTCGACGCCGGTCACTTCCATCCGACCGAGCAGTTGGCCGATAAGATCTCTTCGGTCCTCCAGTTCGTCCCCGAGCTCCTGCTCCATGTCAGCCGCGGTGTACGGTGGGACAGTGACCATGTCGTTTTGCTCGATGATCCGACGATTGCGATCATGGAGGAACTGGTGCGAGGAGACTTCCTTGGACGTACCCACATCGGCCTCGATTTCTTCGATGCCTCGATCAACCGGATCGCGGCCTGGGTGATCGGTACCAGGAGTGCTCAGAAGGCGCTTCTGCTAGCACTGCTTCAGCCTATCGAAAAGATCCGCAAGGCCGAGGACTCTGGTGCTCTTTGGGAACGACTCGCCCTCATGGAGGAGTCGAAAAGCCTTCCTGCCGGTGCAGTCTGGGAGGAGTTTCTTTTCAGGAACAATGTTCCTGCTGACTGGATGCAGGAAGTCCGTTCCTATGAGAGGAATGTCTTGGCCAAGAGAATTTCTTAACCTGATCAGACAAAATGGGTTTGTTAGAGACGGGGATACCCTCGCGATTGATTGATCCTAGGCCATTGGCCACGTGCCAATAAAAAAACTTAACGGTAGATTCCAACGCGCTGACTTAAATAAGAGACCAACACGTATCGATAATTCTTATTTCCCCTAAGCACCCATGAACATCCAAAAGATCCTTCTTGTTATCTTGTCGGCTTTACTTATGGGAAGCCTTTCCGCAGATCCCGCGGAGTCTCCTCGCCAAAAACTACTGATGGATTCGAGTTGGCGCTTCCATCAGGGCGATCCTCTTGATGTCGGTCAGACTCTCGACTTTCTTGGCAAGGAGAGCGACCTCATGAAGCAAGGTGAGGATTCTGAGGCCATGGCTACTGCAATTCGTAAGAATTTGCCCGATGTGGTGAAGGAGAACACCGGTGCAGGCCTGAGCTTCGTGAAGCCCGATTTCGATGACAATTCTTGGCGGAGTTTGAATCTTCCGCACGACTACGCGATCGAGCAGCCCTTCGGTGAGAAGGACAACAACGGGAAGGGAAGTCGCCATCTCGATGCCAAGGATGGATCGGCCATCGGTTGGTACCGCAGGACCTTTGATCTTCCTGCCGCTGATCAGGGAAAGCGGATCACTGTGCTGTTCGACGGCGTTTACCGCAATTCCATGGTCTGGTTCAACGGGCATTGTCTCGGTCGCAAGCCAAGCGGCTACACCAGCTTCGCCTACGACCTCACCCCGTATGCACGTTTCGGTGAAAAGAACACCCTGGTCGTTCGCACCGATGCCTCCGGCAACGAGGGATGGTTCTACGAGGGGGCCGGAATCTACCGACATGTCTGGCTCCAAAAGACTTCCCCCCTTCATGTGGCACAGTGGGGGACCTATGTGACCAGTGCTCTCTCGGGCAAGGATGCAACGGTGACGGTTGAGACCACCTTGGAGAATAACGGGGACAAGGAAACCTCGGGAACCTTGGTCACGAAGATCCTGGATGCCACGGGCAAGGAAGTCGCCAAGACGGCCGCGCCCTTCCAGACAGCATCGGGCCAACCTCTGGTGGTCACCCAGAACCTTCAGGTCGCCGATCCCAAGCTCTGGTCACCCGAGTCCCCCACGCTTTACAAGACGATCTCCCTAATCGAGACGAATGGAGTGGCCCTAGATCTCTACGAGACCCCCTTCGGGATCCGGACCGTGACCTTCGATCCCCAGAAAGGATTCAGCCTCAACGGCCAGCACCGATTCATCAAGGGGGTTTGCAATCACCAGGATTTTGCCGGGGTTGGGGTAGCTGTTCCCGATAGCATCGAGAAAGATCGTGTCGCGATCATGCGTGAGATGGGGTGCGACGGGTGGAGGATGTCTCATAACCCTCCCAATCCCGAACTGCTCGACGAGTGTGACCGTCAGGGAATGATGGTCATGGATGAGACACGGCGCTTCGGCAAGTACCCCGAACCGCTCTCCGATCTGGAAACGATGATCCGTCGTGACCGAAACCATCCAAGCATCGTGATCTGGTCGCTCGGCAACGAGGAGATGAAGATCCAGGGAACCCAAACTGGGGCGGACATCATCAAGGTGACGCAGGATCTGGCCCACAAACTCGACCACTCCCGTCTCTGCACCATCGCCCAGAATCACGCCGAGGACAAAAAGGGTTTTGTGACCGTGGTCGATGTCGTCGGCATGAACTACCTCGGCCTTTGGGGAGCGATGGACAAGTTCCACGCCGAGCATCCCGAGAGACGCTTCATCGGTTCCGAGGAGGCAAGTGCGGTGACCACGCGCGGCGAATACTTCGACGACTATGTCAAAGCCTACAAATCCTCCTATGACACCCATGCCAATACCCCGGGATGGGGGGCCTCAGCCGAGGAATGGTGGAGGTTTTATTCCCAGCGTCCCTGGGTGGGAGGTGCCTTTGCCTGGACAGGATTCGACTACCGAGGCGAGCCCACCCCCTACCACTGGCCCAATATCAATTCCCACTTCGGCATTGTCGACACTTGCGGCTTCCCCAAGGAAAACTACTTCTACTACAAGGCATGGTGGAGGCCCGAACCACTGCTCCATCTCTTCCCCCACTGGAACTGGGATCGTGTCGAGCACCGTACAATCAATGTGAAGGTCTCGGGGAACTCCGAGAAAGCCGAGGTCACCTTTAATGGCGTCAGGAGCAAGAGCAAAACCAAGATCTGTCCACAGGGCACTGAGTGGCCTCCCTTCCTATACCAACCAGGCAAAGTCACCGTAAAAACCTATCAGGGCAATACCGAGGTGGCCTCCAAAACCATCACGATCGACGGCACCAACCCGATCACGGTGAATCTTGATCCAGTGTCAATCAAACCTGGAGTCCCCGGCAGCACGACTGCTCCCCAGTATGATCCCACCCATCCCGACTCGGCTTCGGTCGCGGCCACCAATACGATCCTTCCTCCGAAGGACTCCGTGACGATCACGGTTTCCGAGGCGCCGATTGATCTCTGGGTGGAGAGCAACTGCGACGAGGTGGAACTCTTCGTCAACGGTGTCTCTAAGGGGCGCGTCAAGGTGCAGTCGAACTCACATGCCGAATGGGATCACATCCCCTATGTTCCAGGAGCGATTGAGGCCAAGGGGTACAAGGATGGCATGTTGGTCCTGAATGAGAAGATCGAGACCACCGGCGAGTCGTCACAAATCCGGTTAAAGGCCAATCGTCATGAATTGAAGGGAGACGGAGAGGAGACCGTACTCATTGCCGTCGATTCCCTCGATGACAAGGGACGCTTTGTTCCGACGGGCGCCAACGAGATTTCGTTCTCACTCAAGGGACCTGGCAAGATCTTGGGTGTGGGTAACGGTGATCCCAGCTCCCATGAGTCCGATCAGGAGCCGCATCGTCATCTTTTCAATGGCAAGGCCCTCGTCATCGTTCAGTCGACCGGTGGTGCGGGCACACTCGAGTTGACGGCCTCCTCCGAGGGCATCAAGCCAACTGTGCTGTCACTCCCTGTTAAGGAAATGCCTCGAAGGCCATCAGTGCCCTAGAAACCCCAAGTGCGTCCAAGGCTTTCTAAACAAAACGGAACTCCTTGAATCGGATCAGACCCTCCTTCGGACAGAGGAAGCGGAAGGTGAGGGGATGCGTGCCCGAGATGCAGGTGGCAGGGCAGGTGAGGAGAAGCTCGTGATCCCAGGAAGTTTCCGAGGGGACTTCAAGGGTGCCGATGAGATGCTCATCCTCCCCTTGATAAAAGGTGATCGTTCCGCCGCAGCCCGGGCCTTGCACCCGTGCTTCCAAGCGAGTCGTTTCTTCAGCGATCTTTATGTGGTTAAAGCGAATGAAATCCCCATCGGAAATCCTGATGAGGAGTTGTCCTGGGCGTTTCGCCTCGATTCGGTGGGTGTCGGTGCCCCGCTCCAGATCATAACGGCACGCCGGAATCCAATCGTTGGCATGGAAGTGATTCGAGGGAGTGGCTGTAGGAACCCGGATCCAATCAAAGTCGGCATGGCCACCCTCAGCGCCTTTTTTGTTAAAGCAGAAGAGGCCGAATTTATTCCCGAGGAATGTCTTCACCGTGAACTCCATGACGAATGGTTTGCCGATCGGGTGGAATGTCAAACCGTCCGCGTTCCATGAGAAGAGGGCCTCTCCCGAGGCAGTTGCCTCGACGCGGAGCTGGAGTGACGGAGAAGCAGAGTCTAACGGCTGCACCTCGCATTCCTCCCCATTCCGATCCATGACGAGACACGGTTTTCCATTCCTGATTTCCAGACCAAGGTGGGCGCACGGGATATTTTGGATGCAGATCCCGGCGATGTCCCCCTCCCGCAGTGCCGACCAGTCGAGCAGGGTGGTCGCGCTGGAGGAAGGGCCGATGATTTTCTGGGTCAGCGTATTTCGTGCATGAAGGAGATCCGGTGCGGGTGCAGTGATAAGGCGGAGGTGTCCCGGGCGCGCGGTCAGGGACCAGCGCGAGTTGTCGGGATTGTGATTCCAGTGCCACTGAAGACCGAGTGAGGGCATCTCGAAATCATCCGAGGTATCGGGGACACGTGCTGATGAGGCTGGGAGTTGAGGTCTCGGCTGAGTGACGGGGAGACGCCAGTGGTTCTCCGGATCACCGATGAGGGGCCATCCGTCGCGCCAGTGGACCTGATAGAGGACGGGAACGCGTCCGAGGAAGTCCCTGTCCTGGAACATGAAGAACCAGCTCTCATCTTTCGCCAGATCGAGAAAGCCTCCTTGATGGACGCCGGCCCCCTCGTAGTTTGCATCGTCGGCGGAGAGGAGTCGGGACTCGTAAGGTCCGAAGAGATCGCGGGAGCGGAAGCAAATCTCGATGCCGTTGTAGCCGCGGCAAGTGCAGCAGAGATAGTACCAGCCGTCACGCTTGTGGAGGTGTGATCCTTCAAGTGGTGTGCCGAAGGCGCTCTGGCAGATGGTCTTGGCAGGAACCTTGATGGCGCGGGCATCGGCGGTGAGTTCGGTGATCAGGATCGTGTTGGCCCCGTGGGCGACATAGACCCTGCCGTCGTCATCGAAGAAGAGGCCCGGATCGTAGAGTTCGACACCGAAGGGGATCAGCTCGTAGGGCCCCTGCGGCTGATCCGCGATCGCCATGAAGAATCCCTCGGCCGGCGTGCAGAAGCAGACATAAAACTTCCCGTCCCGGTGACGGATCGATGGAGCCCAGCTTCCGCCACGATAGGCCACCTTGCCCTCCTTCATGGAATAGGCGGGGTTCGACTCCGGAAGGCGATCATAGACATGACCAATCACCTTCCAGTTCACCAAATCGCGTGAATGGCAGATCGGGATACCCGG
>CAIKYN010000301.1 GCA_903831635.1 uncultured Spartobacteria bacterium | reverse complement strand
ATACTCTTTATCGAGTAAGAATCATTTCCCGAAGAACGGTCCCAAGGCGGGTCCCTACCTGTTCGTGCGTAAAGCGCTCCTGAACGGTTTTCCAACCTGATTTCCCCATGGTCGCTTGCAGCAACGAATCTGTGAGGAGTCGTTTCAGAGCGGAGGCCCACTCTCCCGACTTCACGACAATTCCGGATCCCGTATTTTCGATCCATTCACGGTTCACCCCCACATCGCTCGCCACCACGGGTAAGCCGCATGCCATGTATTGGAGGGCCTTGTAGGCACATTTGCCGCGGGTGAATCCATCATCGACAAGCGGCATGATCCCGAGATCTGCCGAGGTGATCGCGTCGTACTCAGCCTGATCATTCCACTCGAGGAACTCCCAGGATGAGAAGCGACGAAACTTCGGCGGACGATTGCTCACGATGCGCAGGAAAAAAGGATGGACGGCATGCGCGGCTGAGAGTTCCTCTTCAATCGCTTCGACCTGCGCCACGTTTGGGCCCATACCGACCCAAACAACGACAGGAGGTCTACCAGCATCACTGTGATCCTTGAGAGGAACTTCAGGAACACTCGTCGGAATCAGATGTGTCTGAACTTTCGGGGCAATACTGACGATTTTCTGCTCCAGCACAGGACTTCCACAGATAGCTCCATCCAGAAACCTCATGAAAAATCCGAAACGCCTCGCCTGCTTGCCGCTTCGGTAGGGAACATGGTTTTTTTTTCCCATCCAGACCGCATCATCGATGTCGAAGATCAGTCGCCTGGCGGCTCTGCGGAGCCTCAGCACATTCCACTGACTGATCAGCACCTTCTGCCAAAGCACTGCGTCGACGGTGCGGGCTTTTTGCAGAAGTGATCTCCACGATTCCCCCCGCTGAGGCTGAAGCATCACCTCGACCGAGATTCCAGCCGCTTTCAGAGCCTCCAGATGCTGAAAGATCCTCAGCCTGCTGCTCGGACTGATCACTGGATCCTCCACCACACAGAGGAGGGAGAGTGGGTTGGAATGATTCATCAAAGGATAGGATTCACAGGGATGAAGGTGATAAAAGGGATGCTGAACCGATGGGCTTTGTTAATAAAGCTTTTGAAACGGTATACTAGGTGTGCGAGTGAATGCCATGGAGCATTCGGCAATTACAGAGTCTGTTCTAGAGTCGAGTTTCGAAGTTTCCAATGAGTTGGGTGTTGGCTTCTTGGAAAGCGTCTACGAGAACGCCTTATTTCTTGCTCTGAAGCAGCGCGGAGTAAAAGTCCTCCAACAGGCCCCTCTGAATGTTTACTTCCGTGGGGAGAGTGTTGGGCGATTCCAGATTGATCTCCTCGTGGAGGATCAAGTGATTGTAGAACTCAAATCAGCCAAGGCATTGATTCCGGAACATCAGATGCAAGTCCTTAACTACCTCAGAGCTTCGGAATTACCCGTGGCCCTGCTGGTGAACTTCGGAAACCCTAAATTAGAATATAGACGCTTCGAGAATCGGTTTCTTAAAAACCCATCCCCTTCATCTCCTTTATCCCAGTGAGATATTGAGTCGTCAGTACGCTTTACCAAAGATGATGCGTCGTGGACTCGGCTCCCCGGTGAACGGGCAGATGCCGGGCTCGTCGATGAAGTCCGAGCCGTCAGCTTCGGGGATGCAACGGATGGTCACCTTGAGTTCTTCTTTGATCTTGGCCTCGACCTCAGCGCTTCCGTTCCAATGAGTCAGGGCAAAGCCGCCATGGATCTCCGGTTTATCGGGATTTTTTGGCGTGAAGTAGGCGTAGAACTCTTCCTTGGTATCGATCTTGACGGTGTGCTCTTTGCGGAAGGCCAGAGCCCGATTGAGGAGGTTCTGCTGAATCTCGGTAAGGATTTCAGGAAGACGCACCGCCAGCGAATCGGCCGGGAGGAATTCTTTCTCCTTTGGACCTTTATCACGGCGGGCAACGGCCGCACTGCCCGACTCAAGATCACGCGGTCCAATCTCGATGCGGACAGGAACTCCCTTCTTGATCCATTCCCAAGTCTTGGAGCCTCCGCCGATATCACGACTGTCGATCTCGATACGAAGCGGTTCCCCCGCATAGCTGGCAGAGCTCAGAGCTGCGGCAAGCTCCTCGCACTTCGCTAGCACGGCGGCACGGGTTTCTTCCTTCGGAGTGATCGGAATAATGAGCACCTGGGTGCCGGCGATGCGCGGGGGGAGGACCGCTCCATCATCATCTCCATGCGCCATGAGTAGAGTGCCGATGAGGCGTGTACTGACACCCCAGCTTGTGGTCCAGGCAAGCTCCTCGGTGTTGTTACGGGAGAGGAACTTGATACCTGAGGCCTTCGCGAAATTTTGTCCAAGGAAGTGTGAAGTCCCAGCCTGGATGGCCTTGCGATCCTGAACCATTGCCTCGATGCAGTAGGTGCGGACGGCACCGGGGAAGCGCTCGCTGGCTGTCTTCTCCCCGCGAATGACAGGGATGGCGAGCCAATCGCGGGCGAAGGTCTCGTAGACACCGAGCATCTTGACGGTCTCATCGATCGCCTCGACCTCGGTCTCGTGAGCGGTGTGCCCCTCTTGCCAGAGGAACTCCGCGGTGCGGAGGAAGAGACGGGGACGTAGCTCCCAGCGGACGACATTAGCCCACTGGTTCAGGAGGATGGGGAGATCGCGGTACGACTTCACCCACTTCGCATAAGTCGATCCAATGATGGTCTCGGAGGTAGGGCGTACCACCAGAGGCTCGGTAAGTTCACCGGCAGGAACAAGTTTCCCATCCTTGAGTTCCAGACGATGGTGCGTGACGACGGCACATTCTTTGGCGAACCCCTCGACATGCTCCGCCTCCTTCTGGAGATGACCGAGTGGAATGAAGAGCGGGAAGTAGGCGTTCTTGTGCCCCGTCGCCTTGAACATCCCATCGAGGGCTCCCTGCATCCGCTCCCAGAGCGCATATCCCCAGGGACGGATCACCATGCATCCGCGAACTTCGGAATTCTCGGCCATCTCGGCCGCACGGACGACCTGCTGGTACCACTCGGGAAAATCTTCCTCGCGACGCGGGGAAATAGCACTTTCGTTGCCTTTGCTCATAAGTTGGCAACGTTAGCCTTTTGGCTACTGGTTACGCAAGAGAGCGGAGTAGCTTGGTGAAAAAGTCTGCGCCGGCCTCCAAGTCGGCCACCGAGATGAATTCATCGGCCGTGTGCGCCTGAGCGATCGATCCGGGTCCCAGCGCAACGGCCGGGATCTCCTTCGCGGCGAAGACAGCTGCATCACAGAACCAGGGGGCTCCCACGGGAGAGGCCCCAAGAGCGGAGAGTTTTGCCACCAGGGGATGCGTAGGATCGGTAAAGAGTGGGGCGGATCCTTGATGTTCGACCTTCACTCCCTGAGCGACATTCTCAATCAGGTTGATTATCTGCAAGGGATCGGCACCAGGAATGATTCGGATATCGAGGGTTGCCTCACAATGATCAGGAACAATGTTCGTCTTGGACCCTCCGCGGATCGTGCCTACGCTGAGCGTGGAGTGGCCCAGGAGGGGATGCTCCGTCTTGGAGAGCTCAGGAATGACATACTCCCTGATCCTCTCAATGGCCGAGGTCATCTTGTAGATGGCATTCTCACCACGATCAGGTGCCGAGGCATGGACCGCCTTCCCGTGAGCCGTGAGGGTCACCCAGAGCGATCCCTTGTGGGCGTGAACTGTCTTCAGATCGGTCGGTTCACCCGCGATCACGAAATCAAAAGATTCCTCACTCGCCAGAGCCTTTGCCCCATGCTGGCCCGACTCCTCTCCCGCCAGACCAGCAAACCAGACCTCGTGGCTCAGCGTTGGAATCTCCTCACGCATTCGAGCCAAGGCAGTGAGCATCGAGGCCATCGGTCCCTTCGTATCACTCGCTCCACGACCCCAGACCTTCCCCTCTCGGACTTCACCACTAAAGGGATCGATCGTCATCCCGACGACGCTCACAGTATCTAGATGGGGAGCCAGGAGCAGACGCGGCTTACCTTCACGATTACTAGGGAACCGCGCCACGACATTGGGACGTCCGGGAAGAACCTCCCGCAGGCTCACTTCGGCACCGAGTTCCCGAAGAAGCTTCTCAAGGGCAACCGCAATGCGTGCCTCACCCGGATCGCTCACCCCGGGATCTCCCTCGGGGTTCACGCTTGGAATGCGGATCAGATCCTGAAGAAGTGAAACTGGATTGTGAGGATTCATGATGGTTACACGCTTAAGCTCCCACGTTCTTGGACTGATCCTTGGAGTGCAGCTCACGGTACCAAGCAACGAACTTGGGGATCCCCTCGCGGATCGGGGTTCGTGGTGCATACCCCAAGAGAGTGCGGGCCTTCGTGATGTCAGCTGCTGTCAGGGGCATATCCCCCTTCTGCTCGGGCAGGCGCTCAATCAGCGCTTTCTTACCCAGAGCCTTCTCAATCGATGAGATGAGCTTCGCAAGCGTCGT
>CAIKYN010000300.1 GCA_903831635.1 uncultured Spartobacteria bacterium | reverse complement strand
TGCTGCGGCCATTCCCTCAGCCATCGCAACTTTTTGGAGAGCACTGAGGCGTGTTTTTTCCGCCGTGATCAATGCTTGGAGGGCATCCATGGATTCCTTGCTGTTCTGGAAAATCGGGTAGAACTTGGATCCATCACCAGTCGCGGATGCAATAGCGTTGGTCGCGGCAACTTTCTCGTTCTGCAGGGCATCTCGGATCTCCCTAGCCTGATCAGCAGGAGCAAGGGCAAGGGCGCTCTGACGGCGCTTATCGATGATGTCAAAGTTAGTCTTTGCAATGGAGAGCTTGTCCTGAAGCTGATCGATCTGTGTCTGCGCCAAAGAGATTGCATCAGGCATGACTTCCGAACCTGGATAATCCCTCTCAAGCAGTTCATAGGACTGGAGCGCTCCCACAGTGTCGTTCGCCCTGGACAACTCCCTCATCTCACTGAACTTGATCTTGGCCCCTGACTGATAAGGATCTGCTGCAATCTGTGCGGCAGTGATCCATACCCCATTGATCCTACGATCTCCACGGCGGACACGGGAGCGCTCCTCTTCGAGAGAGCGCAGATCCTCACGGAGCTCCGTGAGATGCTTGGAATAGCGGAAGCGAGCAAGAAACTCAGGAATTTTTTTGTCGATAAGCAGGTCGTAGAAGGAGGTGTCGAGAACAGTGTCCGGTGTTGCCAGACTGCCAATCGTCTGGAAGGCCTTTTCATCTGCAGGTATCGAGGCTATATGGACGATCTCATCGCGGGAATACGACTTCTGATCCTTGATCGTCGGTGTCACATAATACTCGATCAGAACGGCATCAGGTGTCTCACTGAGGATCTCTCCCTTGATTTCCCTTCCATCTTTCAGGGTTAGGACATCGGCCTTCAAGGAGACCGCCATCGAGGCAATTACCAAAGGGCAGAGCAGGTAAAAAGTACTACGCTTCATAAAATGGATACGTTAACTATTTTCGCTCAGGAAACCATCCCCAGTTTCAATTTTTTGACCATGGAGGCGAGGAAGCGTTTCTGCACTCGGACTCGCTGGTCTAGCGATTCCTCTGAGGGAGTCTCCAGTGTGAATGTTCTCTCTGCATAGTGAAAATGGAGAAGAAAAGCCTCCGGATGACCCTTCATCAGATCCGGGGTGATGCGGCGACGGATCAGACCATTTCGGGCTGAGTGACCATCTATCTTCCGTCGTGGATCTGCATTCATGACAGAAGTGAGTTCTTCGCAGAGTGATTCGCCCCAGTAAGGCCGCTTTGCCGCAACCTCATAGAGATAGAATCCTCTCGAGTCGTAATCCTCATGCAGGGTGACAGCCGCATCAAAGCGACACCCCTCCATCAAGGCACGCTGGGCAATGATCTGCGGTACCTTCCTTGAGTCATAGAACCTGTTGAGATCGCGTCCCTCGGCATCGCAACGGATATTCCTTTCCAGTCCCCAGGGATTGAGGCATGGGAAGATCATCCAGTTCCAGGCGTCTAATTTCCCAAGAGAGGCTTCCGCCCAGCGGATCAGCCCCTCCACAGCCGCAGGCTCATCTCCATGGATCCCTGCCGAGAGGTAAACGGAGGGCCTTTTTGGTTCGCAACGCTCAGACTGCACGACCATCAGAGGATATCCCTCGGCCTCGCCGTAGATGGATAGAGAGATGGACGTGCGCCCCTTCACCACCGACAGCCACCGCTCCATCAGCAAGCGGTAATCCCGTACCTGATCAGGTAAAGGAGCTGAGTGCGGAACCGATGGAGCGATTGCTTTCTTCAATCGAATCAATCAATAAAGCGCTTCTCGATTCCACCGTAGGCATCAATCCGGCGGTCACGAAGGAAAGGCCAGTGCGTACGCTGGGTATCCATGAACTGACGATCCAGATCAACGACCAGCACCATCTCCTTATCAGCCGGAGCCTCTGCGATGATCTGACCATTGGGCGCAGCAACAAAGGTGCCTCCCCAGAACTCCAGACCATCACCGCCAGCAGGAGACTCATGGCCGATGCGATTGACTCCACAGACATAGCAACCATTGGCAAGCGCATGGGCACGCTGGGCGAGTTGCCAGGCGGCCTTCTGATTCTCGCCATATTGCTTCTTCTCCGAGGGATGCCATCCAATCGCGGTCGGATAGAAGAGCACCTCTGACCCCTGCAGGGCCGTCAAGCGCGCCGCCTCAGGATACCACTGGTCCCAGCAGATCAAGACACCGAGATCACCGGCGCTGGTCTTCCAGTTTCGGAATCCAAGGTCACCCGGAGTGAAATAGAACTTCTCATAAAAAAGCGGATCATCGGGAATGTGCATCTTGCGGTACTTGCCGAGATACGTGCCATCGGCCTCAATAACAGCCGTCGTGTTGTGATAGAGGCCGGGCGCCCTCTTTTCGAAGAGTGAGGCGATGATCACCACACCGAGTTCTTTGGCCACCTTACCAAGCGATTTCGTGGTAGGCCCCGGGATCGCCTCGGCGAGCTTAAAGTAGTCATGATCCTCGCTCTGGCAGAAATATTCGCTGAGAAAGAGCTCCGGAAGGCAGACGACCTCGGCCCCTTTTTTGGCGGCATCACGGATCAGGCGGACAGCTGTCTTGAGATTCTCCGAGGGAGAGCTAACGCAGCGCATCTGCACTAACCCCACAGTGATCGTTTCTTTGGGAACCGAGGCTGAAAGGGATGCTTTCGAAGTTTTGGGTGTTTTGGCTTTCTTTGGCACCCCTCTCTGCTACCCAATAGCAGTCCAATGAAAAAGACACTTTTCGCCTTATCCACGACATTGACCACAACTCTCTCCTCCACCCTCTTCATGGCCCCGGGTATCGCCGGAGCCGCAAACCCAGCCGAACCAGTCAAAGACATCCGTATCGTCCTTCACACCTCCAAGGGTGACATCCATGCGACCATGTATGCGAGCAAGGCTCCGATCACCGTCGCGAACTACCTGAACCTCGCCCGACGCGGCTTCTACAACGGCATCACCTTCCACCGTGTTATTCCTGATTTCATGATTCAGGGTGGTGATCCGACCGGCACCGGCATGGGTGGTCCCGGCTACAAGTTCGCCGATGAGTTCGCTCCCGGTCTCAAGCACGACCGCAGCGGTCTCTTCTCGATGGCCAATGCCGGCCCAGGCACCAATGGCAGCCAATTCTTCATCACCCATGTTCCGACCCCTTGGCTCGATGGTAAGCACGCCATCTTCGGCGCCGTCGACAGCCAGAAGGATCAGGATGTCGTAAACGCGATCAAGCAGGGTGACAAGATCACCTCGATCGAGATCGTTGATTCCCCTGAGTCTCTTTTTGCCGCTCAGGCCACACAGATTGCCGCCTGGAACAAGGTGCTTGGGAAGTAAGCTGGAGAGACTGAAGACTCTAGC
>CAIKYN010000299.1 GCA_903831635.1 uncultured Spartobacteria bacterium | reverse complement strand
TGCGACCGTTCGGATCGCCTCCGCCAACGCCTCCGGGTTGTTCTCGACGGACCAGTTGTGCAGGCCGCTGAAGTTGATGGCATCCATGTAGCTGCCACGGATTCCGACAACGGGCGTTCCGCAGGCTTGGCTCTCGAGAGTCACCAGGCCGAAGGTCTCCTTCACCCCGGGATGCACGAAGAGATCGGCGGCACGGTAAATATCCGCTAATTCCTGCGCTCCGTTACAATAGCGAGTCCAGCTCACGGCTCCTGTCTCGTCTTCCAGACGATGAAGCACCCCGCGAAGCATGCCGTCACCCACCACCGCCAGATGGAAGCGCCCGGGATTGTTTTGGTGAAGCAGTTCGAAGGCCTCGAAAAGCTTTCGGACGTTCTTGTCGGGATTGAGTCTGCCGACATAGAGCAGCACTTGTTTATCAGAAGGCCAGCCGAGCATCTGACGGGCCGCACGGCCGCGCTCGCTGTTAGGGAAGAAGATGCCTGTGTCGACACCCAACTCGAGAGTCTCGATATTCTCCATGCCCCAGGTGCGGAGGAGTTCGGAGAGACCGGCACTCGGGACGAGCGTGCGCTCAAAGCGGTTGTAGAGCGTGACGGCGTACTTCTTGCCGATTTCCTCGGCCATCATCACGGAAATGGAGCCGAAGTACTTGGCCACCGAGCGGAGCACCGCATCCGGAAAATGAGAGTGGTAGAACCCAACCGTGGGAATGCCGAGGGCGCGTCCCGAGGCAAGCGCCTTCCAGGCAACCTGATACGGATCGCCTGATTCGATCAGGTCTGGCTGTTCCCGCTCCAGGGCCTCCTCGACCAGGTTGAGATTGATGAGTGCACGGTAGCGGGCCGTCCGGGAAATCAGCGGCGACTCGATGGTATAAATAGTCTGGTGTCCTTCGATACGACGCTCGGTTTTTTCGCCCGGTATGATCAGCACGTGGCGATCTCCAGCCTCTTCCAAATGAGACGCTTTCTCCGCGATATAACGCCTCACTCCCCCCGAAAACGGAGAGTAGAATTGGGTGAGATCGCAAATGACCATGGAGACAAGAAGCCGTTTGAAGCGGCCCGCAATGCGCTTGGCTCTTAGATGCCGGCGAGCCAGCGTTCCGCATCGATTGCGGCCGCACAGCCCATGCCCGCAGCCGTGATCGCCTGCCGATAGACGGAATCGGCGCAGTCTCCCGCGGCAAAGACCCCGGGAATATTCGTGCGACTTCCTTCGGCAAGGGTGAGGTATCCCGCCTCATCCATGGTCAGCTGTCCCTGGAAAATCTGAGTATTCGGAATGTGACCGATCGCCACAAAGACGCCGGCGCAAGCTAGCGTGCTGCTTTCATCGGTCACGATGTTTTTGAGGCGCACGCCTGTAACGCGGTTTTCGGTGACATCGAGCACCTCCTCGACCACGGAGTTCCAGACCGGAGTGATCTTTGGGTTGGCGAGCGTCCGCTCCGCCATGATCCTGGAGGCACGGAGGGAATCGCGGCGATGGACGAGATAGACCTGCGAGGCAAATCGAGTGAGGTAGCTGGCTTCTTCACAAGCAGAGTCTCCTCCGCCGACGACCACGAGAGGCTGGTTGCGAAAAACCGGAAGCGCCCCGTCGCAGGTGGCACAGTAGGTGACGCCCTTGTTCTCAAGCTCATGCTCGCCGGGAACGCCAAGGTGGCGGTGTCCGGCACCGACGGCGACGATGACGCTACGGGTCTCGATCACTTTCCCGTCAACGGTGATCTTGAGAGGCGACGAGGAGAAGTCGACCGACTCAACGCGACTCAGGTACTGGATGCGCGTCCCAAAGCGTGTGGCCTGCTCCTGCATTTCCATCATCAGCGCTGTTCCCTCAATGCCGTTCCGGAAGCCAGGAAAGTTCTCCACGCTAGAGGTCGTTGTCAGCAACCCCCCTGGTTGCTGGCCCGTGATGAGGAGAGGATTCAGATTAGCGCGGGCAGTATATATAGCGGCGGTCCATCCGGCGCAACCGGATCCGATGATGACGACTTGTTCCATGGAAAAAAGTTGAGTTGAAAGTTAAAGTTGAAGTTTAAAATCGGCCAATCGATTCCGTCGAGAGACTACTCCCCGGATGGAGATGCAAACTCCGGGGCAAACGGCTCCGGCCAGCCTTTGGGAAGACGGAGAGGCTTCCCTTCGGGCATTTTCACGAAGGCCAGTGCCTGCTGGCAGGTGATCAGTAGCGCGCCGTCTCGAGGGCGCTTGATCTCGAAGTGGCACCAGAAACGCGCCGGAGTCGCCTCACCGAGGCGGCCGTGAACTTCGAGCTCGTCGCCGAGGATCGCAGGCCGCTTGTAGTCGATCTCGGTGCGCACTACTACAGGATAGACCGAGGTCTGGGCCATCCGCGCCCAGTCCATTCCAAGATTGACGGCGAGCAGCGTGCGGGCCGTCTCGATGAAACGGAGGTAGGCGATGTTGTGAACAACGCCACCAGCATCGGTATCAAAGAACATCACCTGAACAGGGGTAACGATTGTCGATCCGGGGAGTGGTGATGGGGAATCGGTCATGGGATCAAGCAGGTTCCAAGTGACCGTCCCGCAGGAACAGCTGTCGGTCACCAAGTGCCGCGAGCGCGGGATCGTGCGTGACGGCCACAAATGTGCGGCCATCTTGCCGGGCTAGGTCGAGCAGCAATTCGACGATTCCTGCACCCGTTACCGCATCGAGATTTCCCGTCGGCTCGTCGGCAAAGAGGATACTGGGATCATTCACCAAGGCGCGGGCGATCGCCACACGCTGCTGTTCTCCACCGCTGAGTTGCGAGGGGAGATGGTCGAGCCGTCCCGAAAGCCCCACCCGGTCGAGCAAGATGCGGGCATGGGACTCGTTTTTTCTTCCGCCCAGCATCGAGGGAAGCAGGACATTCTCCAGGGCCGTCAGCTCCGGCAGGAGGAAATAGGATTGGAAGACGAATCCCATGCGGCGGTTACGAAGCATGGCCTCACGATCCCCTTTGAGTGCAAAGAGCTGCTCGCCCTCGAACTCGACACTTCCCTCCTTGGGATGTTCCAGGCCTGCAAGAATATAGAGGAGTGTGGATTTACCCGCTCCGGAGGCACCGCGGAGAAAGACCACCTCACCCTTGTTCACATCAAGGTTGACGCCCTTGAGTACCTGAAGCTTGGCCTCTCCCAAATCGTAGGTTTGGAAAAGCCCGCGGGCCCGCAGGTGCATGGAGGAAGTCGCGGTCATGAGTTCAATCACCGAAGACGATGGCGCGTGAGCCGTGGACAACGACGCGATCATCGACATGGAGGCGGACGCCTCGGGCCAAGGCAAGTCGCTCACAGTCGCGTCCGAGTCGGCGCATCTCGGCAGGTGTGTGAAAGTGTTCGATCGGGATCATCTCCTGATGGATGATCGGTCCCGCATCCAGTTCCGGAGTTGCGTAGTGGCAGGTGGCTCCGATCAGTTTCACGCCCCGATCGTAGGCACGACGGTAGGGATCGGCCCCGGCAAAGGCCGGCAACAGGGAGTGGTGGATATTGATGACGCGGTTGTGATGCTCCTCACAGAACCATCCGGGAAGGATCTGCATGTAGCGACAGAGGACCGTAAGTTCACCCGAAACATCACAGATGGCATCGCTCACCTGTCGAAAGGCCGTTTCTTTTCCCGCTTCATCAGCCGGGATCGGAATATGGAGAAAAGGGAGCCCCTCCTTCTCCACCGTGGCACGCAGAGCATCGTGATTTGAGATCACGAGCGGCACCTCGATGTTCATTTCTTTGGAGCGCCAGCGCCAGATTAGGTCTGCCAGACAGTGGTCCTCTTTGCTCACGAGCAGCACGGTTCTCAAAGGTTTGGAGCTGTCCCGGATCGACCAACTGGCATTGATGCTCACGGCAATAGGCGCGAATGCAGTTCGCACCGTTTCAAGGGTGACGCCCTCCGGCACCTCAAAGGCAAAGCGGGCGAGGAACCAATTGTTGATCGTGTCCGTGTACTGGTTCACCTCGACGAAGTTGCCCTGTTGCTCGGCAACGAAGCCCGTGATCTTGGCTAGCAGCCCCACCTGATCAGGGCAATCCAGCGTCATCAGAAGTGTATGAGGAGAAGGCATGAGTGAGAAAATATGAAGGATGAGCGATGAATTATGAAGGGTTTTCGAGAGTCTTTTCCTCCTTCATTCTTCAACTTCCATCCTTTAGCCTTTTTCCATGTCCAACATCCACATTGCTCGCAACCACCAGTCCCTAGGCTCGTTCAGCGAAGCAGCGGTTCGGGAGGGGATTCATTCCGGGCGTTTCTCGGCAAGTGATCTTGCCTGGCGCGAGGGCATGCAGGAGTGGAAGCCGCTCGGGGAGATGGCCCCGCACTGGGGAATGGAACTCCCGCCCCCGGCACTCACCCCGGCAAGTCTTAACGAAAACCCCGTTGATGCAATGCAAGCAGATGAAACTGGCCCGGCTTGGGAAGAGCGAGAGAGGCTCGGCTTCTTCTCCGCCCTCTCACAGACGATTGGCGATGTTCTTTTACGCCCGATACAGACCTTCGCCACCATGAAGCAGACGGGAGGGTTGGCCAATCCCCTCCTCTATTTCGTGCTGGTCAGCAGTGCCATGTTTGCTGTCTCCGCTTTCTACCAGATTGCGATGACAACAATGAATCCTGCCCTCTTTGCCCCCAAGATCCCTCATGCCACATCGCTACCCACGGGATCCTCCTTTTCCGTGGCGCTGATTGGTTCAGTCCTCCTCTCCCCGGCACTCTATGTCGTGAGCGCCTTCATTTCCTCGGGGATCACTCATCTCTGCCTGAAGCTGCTCGGCGGCGCCAACAGGCCCTTTGAAACTACCTTCCGGGTTATCTGCTATGCACAGGCCAGTGCGGCTGTGCTGAATATCATCCCAGTCTGCGGTAGCCTTGTTGGTGTCATCTGGGGTGCCTACGCGATTATCATTGGACTGAAAGAGGCACAACATACCGAAGGTTGGAGAGCCACGCTCGCCATCACCCTCCCGGGATTGCTTTGCTGCGGCCTCCTTCTCTTGCTGGGTACGGCAGCAGGACTAGGCATTGCCGAGTTAAGTCATCAGATGGGTGGCGGCATGCCGACGCTGCCTAAGCTTCCATAAATCAAAAGCCCTTGCTGGTTCCCCGTTTCTATTGGCGTCCGCTCATTCCAGGGGAGCACGATCCGGAGCTGACATGGGGACTTGTTCTCGCTTGCGGTAGCGCTCTGGGTATTGGCTGGCTGGCTTTGGGATTACCTACTCCGCTCTGTCCGCTTCATGCGCTGACCGGCGTCCCCTGCCCTACCTGCGGCATGACCCGTGGGCTCCGGTGCCTGCTGCATGGGAATGTGGAAGCGGCCCTGTTCTTCAATCCGCTTCTGATACTCATTCTAGTAGGATTGATTATCTATCTTGTTTATTGCATGGTGGTTGTTGCTGCAAGGCTGCCCCGCCTTCGCTGGGAAAAACTTCCCCAAACAACCGCACTCGGCGTCCGAATTGGAGGCGTCATGCTACTTGTGGCCAACTGGATCTACTTGATCGTGAGAGAGCGAGCGCTCTTCTAATTAACAGAATCGGACGGGAGCGGAGACTTCTTCCTGGAGCGCGCAGAAGAGGTTGATCGCATTCCGACCCAGCATTGTCTGCATGGCTGCAAGGGCCAGTTCCTCGCTGTTACAGTCGCGACTGAGGTGACCCAGCAAGAGATGGGCGAGGCCATCATGGCGGATCCTAGAAACGGTTTCCGCCGCGGCAGTGTTCGAGAGATGCCCGTGGCGAGACTGGATGCGTTGCTTGATGGACCAGGGACGCTTGGTGTCGTTCTCGAGGAGTTGCTCATCGTAGTTCGCCTCGATCAGAAGACCATCCACTCCGCGCAGCGATTCAGTAACGAGAGTCGTGGCATGACCGAGGTCGGTGAGGAAGCCAAAGGAATAGGTCCTCTCCCGGATCACGAATCCGACCGGCTCTACTGCATCGTGTGGAATCAGGAAGGAGCGGATCGTCGTTCCTTCCAAGGCAAAATCACTGCCGCTTTCAAAGATCTTCCATCCGTTGAAGTCGATGACTTTATCGCGGAGAACCGCGGCTGTCTGACGGTTACAGTAGATCGGAGTGGCATGTTTCTTCGACCACTGGACGAGACCCTTGGTGTGATCACCATGTTCATGAGTCACCAGAATGGCGCAGAGGTCGCGCGGTTCCACGCCACATGAAGCCAATCGCAGCGTCAGCTCCTTGGTGCTCAGACCCGCATCGACTAGGAAAGAGGCCGTTTCCGTCCGAACCAAAGCGGCATTGCCACTACTACCGCTTGCCAGAATCGTGATCTCGAGCATGGGATGAAAATCAGAAGTACCTAAGGCTTACACACGAGATCTAGAAACGCGGTGGAGATTTCTTCCACCGAGAGATCCGTCACCTCGCGGCTTGCCGGATGCAAGACGACACTAGGTACCTTCCACGGACCCCAATGTTCAGGATCGGAATCACCAAAGAGACAGACCATCGGCTTGCCGAGAGCGGCTGCAAGGTGCATCGCTCCTCCATCACTACAGATGATGGAGTCACAGAGGGAGAGAGAGGCGATCAGGTCTTCAAGTCGTTCTGTGGGAATGGGATGGAGCGGCAGCCCCGCCGTCGAAGTCAGCACGTCACGAGCTTTTTCATCATCTCCGGGATGCAGCGGATTGTCGGCGGACCCGGGAGACCAGAGCAGGAGAAATTTGGCATCGAGTTTCTCATGCAGCGTGCGGGCCAGCTCGGCAAATCGATCTGCAGGCCAGCGCTGGGATAGTTTTCGTGAGCTCAGATGAAGGGCGATCACCGGCCCGCAGTAACGACTCCACTCCCGAGGCAAGGTGGCCTTGAGTTTTCCAACTCTGGCTTTGTCGGGGGTCAGTCGAGCCTCCGGCGTCTCGAACCGTAGCCCCATGCGCACAAGCTGGTGGCAGCATTGCTCGACATGGTGCTCGCCGCCGGCCGTGTCCTCAGCATCACGAACCAGAATCTTCTTTGCTCCGATCCATTTGGCAAAACGAAGCGAGCTGCGCTGTGGTCCGCCTGGCAAGAGGATCCAATCGAAGCGTTGCTGGCGTAGAGTCCAGATTGTCTTGAGACGGCTCCAGAGGATGCCAAAGTGGTTTTCGCCTTTCTCAAGATGCTTCGCTTTCGTGTAGGAGAAGAGGGCATCGATATCAGGGTTCTCTTCCATCACGGCCAAGTTATATTTTGTCACTAGGGCCGCGATATAGGCCGTCGGAAGCTGCTCTCTGAGCGCGCGGATCAAGGGAGTCGTGCAGACCAAGTCTCCGATATTGTCCCGACGGATAATAAGGATGCGAAGGGATTTTTCTGGGGAGTCCATGGTATGGCAAACGTGGTGCGCCCGGCAGGAATCGAACCTGCTACCAAGGGTTTAGAAAACCCCTGCTCTATCCGATGAGCTACGAGCGCAAAGTAAACTTAAACTACTGCAGGCACTCCCTGCTCCATGGGAGCAAGGTCAATGGC
>CAIKYN010000298.1 GCA_903831635.1 uncultured Spartobacteria bacterium | reverse complement strand
CGCCCCTTCAACCTGATGCTTCGCACCTATGTGGGGCCGACGGCAACCGAGAACGATGTCGCCTACCTGCGACCCGAAACAGCCCAGGCAATCTTCGCCCAATTCAAGAATGTCTGCGACTCCTCCCGCGTGAAGGTCCCCTTTGGAATCGGACAGATTGGGAAGGCGTTCCGCAATGAGGTGACGCCGAAGAACTTTACCTTCCGCTCCCGTGAGTTCGAGCAGATGGAACTCGAGTTCTTCATCAAGCCCGATGAGGCCATTAGCCTGATCCATGGCTCCGTCGCAGCATGGCAGGAAGGAGCCGATCTGAGCGAGCCGAAG
This sequence comes from uncultured Spartobacteria bacterium, assembly GCA_903831635.1. GTDB lineage: Bacteria > Verrucomicrobiota > Verrucomicrobiia > Chthoniobacterales > UBA6821 > UBA6821. The sequence goes on along the minus strand of CAIKYN010000298.1, from coordinate 11,080 downwards.
CCTGATTGGGGCTGGGAAATGTGGCACCGCTACTGGGTGGCGCAGCGAACGGCCTACTACGCCTCGATTGGCCTGGGTATGGATGTCCTCGACTATCACTGGCAGTCCAAGGCGGACCTTGCCCACTACGCCCGCGCCTGCGTTGACATCCTTTATAAATTCCCCTTCGGCACCGACGAGCTCGAAGGAATCGCCGCGCGCGGATCCTTCGATCTGACGCAGCATCAGACGCATTCGGGCAAGCAGCTTGAATACTTTGACGAAGAACTGAAGACCGCCTGTGATGCGATGACTCAAGACCAGAAGACCGCTTTCATCGAGGCGACTTACACGAATCGCTCCAATCCTGCGATCAGCCGCGAGGAGATCACCTCAACCTGCGAAAAGCTCTTCAAGGGGCTCTACATTCCCCACGTGATCGAGCCCTCCGCGGGACTCGACCGACTCGCCCTGGCGATTCTTGCCAGCGCCTTCGACGAGGAGGAGGTCACTGATGACAAGGGAAAGACCGAGACTCGTACGGTGCTTCACTTCCATCCACGGATCGCACCGATCAAAGTCGGCGTCTTCCCCCTACTCAAGAACAAGCCGGAACTTGTGGCCAAGGCACGTGAGATCGTCGCCCTACTGCGCCCTCACATGAGCGTCTTCTACGACGAGACGGGCGCCATCGGTCGCCGTTATCGACGTCAGGACGAGGTGGGCACACCTTTCGGAGTCACCATTGATTTTGAGACGCTCGGTGAGGAAAAGCCGGAATTCAAGGATACGGTCACACTGCGTGAGCGCGACTCAATGCAGCAGCGCCGTATGCCGATTGCCGAACTGCTCCCCTTCCTTCTTGGAAAGATCTTATAAAAAGTAAAAAGGTTAAAAAGTGAAGCCGTTACAAGAAGCCTTGATGTAAGCGCCTTTTACAGTTTCTCCACGTCAACTTTTTTAACTTCCGTCTCCAAACTCCCCTTGGCGAGTTGAGTGCGGATTCGATCCCCCGGCTTCACCTGAGAGGCCGAGGTGATCACTGTTCCCTCACTCGTCCGAGTGATACTAAATCCACGTTGCAGGGTTGCCTGAGGACTCAGGGCGGCGAGTGTCGCGGCAATCCGACTCATCCTTCCCTGCTCACGCTCGAGGCGGTGGCGAAGGTGTACTCCAAGCTGATCTTCTAGTGAGGAGAGTCTCTGGTTGGCATGAGCCAGGCGGTGCCCGGGGTGCGCCGAGGCGATCTGAGCAGACATTCTTGCCAGCGTGGAGCTCATTAGTTCCACACGGCGATCCAGAAGACTCGAAAGAGAATTCTCACAATGATCCAGGGTCTGCCGCGCCTCCTCCGTCCGACGGTACGGTTCCCGGAATAACGATGAGGAAGCAAGTCGATGCTCCGCCGCACGATGGAGACCGATCAGCGCATTGGCTTCGCGTGCAATCCTCGCAACCAAGAAATGGAATCGTTCCAAGAGTCCCGACCCCTCGGCGGCAAGCAACTCAGCGGCTGCACTCGGGGTGGGAGCACGAAGATCGGCGACGAAATCCGTAATCGAGAAATCAATCTCGTGACCCACGGCACTCACAACCGGAACGCAGGATTCAGCGATAGCGCGGGCGACGGTTTCTTCATTGAACTCCCAGAGATCCTCCAGACTCCCTCCCCCTCGCGTGACAACAATCACATCGACCGGGCCAATCGTGGAATTTCCCGCTGCGAGTTCGGCAATGGCGGATGCGATCTCGGAAGCAGCTCCCTTGCCTTGAACCCTCACGGGATGAATCACCACGCGAAGCCCCGGATGACGACGGTGGAGCACCTGCAAAAAATCCTGAATCGCTGCTCCCGTAGGGGAGGTCACCACACCGATCCTGCTTGGAAAGCGGGGGATCGATCGCTTCCTCTCCAGATCGAACAATCCCTCTGCCGCAAGGCGTCGCTTGAGCTCCTCAAACCTCGCCTGAAGAACTCCCTCCCCCTTGGCCTGCACCAAGCGTACCATCAGTTGGTACTGCCCGCGCGCTTGGTAAACACTGACCGGTCCGTAAAGCTGCACCTGAAGGCCGTCGCGCAACTCGACTTTCTGTCCCGTGGCCGAGCGTGCAAAGAGTACGCAGGAAAGCTGCGACTCCTCATCCTTGAGCGTGAAGTAGCAATGACCGGATGCTTGGCGCCGCAGGTTCGAAATCTCCCCTTCGACCCAGACCATGCCGATCCCCTCCTCTAGAAGTCCCGTGATCTGTCGGGTCAACTCTCCTACCGTCAGGACCGGCGGGCGCTGGGTGATAGGATCCGGGGTCTGGGACCCCATGACACCCTCTTGCTCTGAAGGATTTGATTTTGAGGCCACCGTCGCAAGAGACACCTCCCGGGCCGGCTTGGCCTGATTAGGGTGCCTGGCCTTGGGAAGCACCGGAGCCATGTCAAAGCCCAACTGAAACTCCCCATCCATCCCATCACTGGAACGTCGCGCCATGATCAGGAGAGTTGGGCCCGAAGACCAGCAAGCAACTTCTCCAGGCGCCTCGGAATCTCAACCTCCTCCAAGAGCATCTGGCGCACACACGAGTCGGCCACCAGCGTCGAGGCGACGAGATCCGTAATGACGCCGATATTGGTGATCTGGTTCAGATAGGCCTCGAACTGCGAAGGCAATTCGATCCCTTGCTCTTTAAACCGGGCACACAGGGCATGAAGCTGGGTGACTTTTGATTCCAGCTCATCATGGTTCCCTTCATCGCTACGAAGCTCCTCAACCTGCGCAATACGATAGGGACTCAACTGCTCCCACCCGGTGAACCGCACGCGGCAGACTCCCTGGAGAATCAGATTGGAGGTTCCATCATCGTTCCGGATACAGGCCCGGACCAACCCGGCTCCGGCAATCATCTCGACCTCGCTCTCCTCCTCGTTACGAGGCATCGCCATGGCCAGCATGCGTCCCGCGCCGAGTGCCTCATCAAGCATCTCCCGATAACGCGGTTCAAAGATATAGAGCGGCAGAAGGGCATTGGGGAATAGCGTGACCCCGGGGAGCACCATGACCGGAAGAGTCGGGGGGAGTGGTTCGTTTGTCCCATGCATAAGAAGAGGCTACGCATTCCCCCAGCTCTCCATAAACCAGAAAAAGGAGGTTTTCTTGGAACTGTGGAAGCATGTCCCTTTTTGGTCGAAATCGTTCCTTTTTAAGCCTTCCCGCCGCTCCCGCCAGCGGCTAGGTAATGCCCTGTGAAATTAGATACGGGCAAGCAGTTCATAATATCCCTCGGGGGCTTCTTTTGCCTGCTCTCTTTTCTCGCCATAATACCGGTGTTGAAAGCAGCCAGCCCCCTGGACCCCTTGATCGTGACTCTTCAACCCACGGTTTCCCTCGGGACTCTACCTGTTTGGGAAGGAACCACCAATCTCCCCTCCATTCATCCCGAGTCGGATTTCGTAGACATTCCTGTTCCATCCCTTGCCACGCAGGAAGAGATTGGATGCTTCGCGCTCACGGTGGTTTTCCAAGACAATGGTGATGGAGGTCCTGTCGTGGAGTGGATTTCCAATCAAGGAGATATCACTCTCCTCAGCGCGGGATTGGGGGATAATGGTATCGCGCTTGGATTGAATGCCCGGACACTTCTACTTTCGCAGTCACTGACCTTGGATGGCGGAACCATCAGAGTCTCCTTTACTGGAAGATTTTCCCGTCTGATTTCGACCTCCTTGCGTCCGGCAAGAGAACTCAGTGTTGCCGCACTCGATGAGAGCTTCAAACCTGCCCTAATCGAGAATGATCGCACGGTTCATTCCGAGGAGGAGGTTTCCGGTGCTGACATCCACCCTCAGTCCGGTGACCGGACCGATGGTTATGTCATTCATGCGGATCTGGCAGCCTCACCCTTGCGTCTTGATCTACCAGGCTCGGGGAGCACCACGGAATTTGTCATCCCTCTCTCGGAAAAGCCCGTAGGAAGCTTGATTCAAACCGAGGTTGGCGGGTTGGACCCCGAGTCATGGATTGAGGTGAGCGTGAACGGGGAGTCCCGTGGTGTGCTGGCACCTGCTTCGTTTTCACTCAACGACCCGGCCGTCGTCATGACACCTCCCAAAAACCATCTGCAGGTGGCTGGTTGGCGAAATGCTTCAATTTTCATTCCTGCCCGGCTCTGGAAGCCTGGCGATAATTCCGTTCTTATGACGCTGCATCGATCCACAGATGACGCGGGGACACCCGTCTATCTAAGGAGAGTCCGAGGCGATCTTCTTTTTTCGGGCACCCCCTCGGCGACTAATGCAGCTCCGCTCGATACGAATAAACCAACAAACCCAACACCCGCAGTGATCTCCACATCGGCGACATCTTCCGCAGTCACCCCATCTTCATCATCCCCCTCCATTCTTTCCACCGGCTCACTCTACGGCAATCCTTCCCCCTTGCTTTTCCATGCCGCCGCACCGACTCCGCTTCCAGCAGGCAGCCTTCCTTGACCTCTCCACCCGATCTTGACGCCTGACGATTCCTAGATGAGATCTAGCTCTAACCTCTCCATTCACCCTTACGAATAACATGACATCCATGAATAATCTCTCACCCCTCAACCGTCGTGCCTCCCTCCGGGGAGATTCAGGTTACACACTCTTCGAGATTATGCTCGTGCTCGGCATCATCGCCGTCCTTGTTGGCTCGGCCATCTACATGCTCTCGGGCAACATAGACGTCGCCAAGGAACAGCGCGTGCAGAGCGATATTCAGGCGATCTCCATGCAGCTCCGCACTTACGAAATGCTGAATTATCGAAAGCCGAATACCGAGCAGGGACTCAAGGCTCTGGTGCAGATGCCCAGCTCGGACCCCAAACCCCAACACTGGAAGAAGCTGATGGAGAACGTCCCGCTCGACCCATGGGGTAATGAGTATGTCTACCGGAACCCGGGCAAGATCAAGGCAGATGGGTACGACCTCTATTCACTCGGACCGAAGGGAGTGGAGGGTGACGGCAACATCGGCAAATAATCAGTCGGGGCGTAGAAGCGAAGTCCGCGCATTCACACTGCTGGAGATTATCATTGCCCTGTCACTAGTGGCGATCCTGATCTCAGCCTCGCTTCCCTATCTCTTCGATTCCTTTGCAGCTGCTGCGGGGGATCGCGCGGCGGATGCGATCACGGCCAAGGCGCAGGAAACGCGGTCCAAAGCCATGGAATCAGGAGAAAGCGAGAAAATCCTACTTGCCTCCAGTGGCATCAAAGGCATGCCTCTCCCTGCCGGATGGATCCTTGAGGTCAAGGGGCTGAACGACTCGAAATTTCATCCTCCCTCACGCAAGCAGTCATGGGAGTTCAATGCCGCCGGCATCTGCGAACCGATTTCGCTCCGACTCACCAACAAGGATCGGGAGATCCTTCTCTCCTTCGATGCCCTGACAGCACAACCGGTCCACGATGATGAGTGACCAGAATCTCATGAAAAAAGACCGAGGTTTCACGCTCTTTGAAGTACTGATTGCTCTCGCTGTTTTCATGCTGGCGGTGACCGGATTGGCGATCGCCCTCAACACGGCACTCCAAGCCACGCTCGAGGTGCGGCAGCGTTCCTTCTGCCGTTCAGAGTTGGAGTCACGCCTCGCTTTTTGCCAAGCAAACCCACCCCCAGTGGGAACTCCGAGGATTCTGGAAGCCTCTCACAACCATGGCGTCAAGGTGGAGGAATCCCTGGCCCCCTATCCCGTGAAGAATGCGAAAGGAGTCGATATCCAAGGACTCAAGAAACTGACCATCAAGACCACTTCTGGAAATCAGACTGACTCCGCGGAGATCCTTCTGAATCTACCATGATCACCAAGGCTAAAAATCGACCACGCACCAACGTCTTCAGCGCTTTCACGCTGCTAGAGGTGATCCTTTCCATGGCGATCCTGGCCATGCTCGCAGCCTCGGTTTACGCGATCACCAGTTCATCGATCTCCGCCGCTCGTACCGCGATGGATCAGCAGCTTGTTCTACGCCGTTTGGATGCCTTCCTTCGGGTCACCCGCAATGCCTTCCTCAATCTTCCCGGCCAGGGCAGCGTCTCCCTTCAGATAGGCAAGGGCAAAGGAGGGGAAGCAGAGCCCCGTCTGATCTTGGGAAAGGTTCAGGGACTTTTCGGCATGCCGAGCCTCGGTGGTGCTTCCTTGATGCTTGCCGCGAAGGCGCGCTCGGATGGGACAAGGACGATCTGCATGGTGAGAATTCCCGCAAGACTGAGTGACCGTGAATTGGAAACAGCCCTTGAAGCACCAGGCATCCCGCTTCTCCCCAAGGTCCGCAAGCCACACTGGTCATTTTTTCAGGGAGGCGACTGGAAAGAGGAATGGCCCGACGGCAGTCCCCGTCCCCAACTGGTGCGTTTGCAACTCGAAGTTGATGAGATGCCCGATCCCATCGAGGCGATTTTCTATGTTCCTCCTGTCGCTGCCCCTCAAGTAGCCCCTCCGGCAACTCAGATGCCACAGGCAACTTCCTCTCCTACGCCACCTTCCGGAAAATGAAGAGCGAAAGTCTACATCACACCCGTGGAATGGCACTGCCGATGGTGCTCTGGTGCATCGCCCTGCTCACGGGAGTCGTCCTGTTGCTGGCCGGAATCATCGAGGGATGGATCACGGAGGAGACCCGCTCCGGAAAGCTCTTCCGAGCACGACAGCAAGCCCTCTCCGGTGTGGCTGTCGCTATGAATCCTGGCGTGCTCCCCGGGGATCCACTTCTAAATCAGCTCTCCAAGGACGGGAGTGAAGGCTATCAGGTCGCGATTAAGGACGAGTCAGGGTTGATCAATCCAAACTATTATCTCGCCCTAACCCCCGATCAGCGCACCGTACTCGGCCAGCTCTTCACCGCGTGGAAACTCGATAAGAATAGCTCAGATACTGCCGCCGATGGACTCTACGACTGGCAAAGCCAGAGCCCCTTCCGATCGCTCCATGGAGCAAAGAGGGAAGAGTACGAAGCTGCGGGAATGTCGGGCCTCCCACCGGAAGCTCCATTTGCCTCCCCCGAGGAAATGGAGTTAGTGATCGGCTTTGATCCAGTCATGCAGGCGAAACCCGATTGGCTCACCTATTTCACCACCTATTACAATGGGCCCGTTAACATTCTCCGGGCGCCAAAAAACATTTTGGTAAACCTGCTCGGCCTCCTTCCCTCGCAGGCAGATGCTTGGATCGCCCTTAGGGCGGGCAAGGATGGCATTGAAGGAACAGATGATGATCTCAAACCGACCGACATGACGAATGCCATGACCTTGATGGGAGTGAGCGGCGCCCAGAGGGTGATGATTTCCAAGATCTCTACCCTTGCGGGCAGCATGAGGCGCATCGAGAGCACCGGCATCTGCAACGGAGTAAAACACAAGATCACGGTCATCGCCCCGGCGGGCACAACAGAAAACCCCCAAGCCGGCGGCTCTGTGCTAGGGTGGTCGGAACAATAACCACCCATGGCACCATCCTCCGCAAGCATTACTCCGGAGACTCCTGTGACCGATAAGGCCGAGGAGGGAAACTCCCTCGATGCCAAGGGGAAGGAACGCCTGGGAGGCATTGTGATCGAGCGACCAGGAGCCGATTTCGGCATCTGGGAGCGATGGCATCTTCCAGCAGAGGGAATGCCGGAAATGCTGAGCCCAGAGGAGCCGCTTCCGACAAAATCCTCGCGGATAATGACGCTTCCCTCCTCAAGCCTCTTTTCATGGCCGCTCTGGATAGCCCTGGAGGGAGACAGCCGCGAACTCGTCAAGATGGAGCTGTCCGGCAGGCACCTTCTCAAACGAGGCATGGAGGAGGGCTTGACCGCTATTCCTATTCTTCAACTTGGCGATCGTCGCTTGGTCCTGGCTGTGGCCGCCGAGGAGCCTTTTCCCGAAGAATTGATGCCCGATGGTTGGAAAAATGCCGAGCGTTTTGAGATTTCGGCGAGGCTCCGCGGGCCAGCGGAAAAACCCGACATGATTCTCTGGCAGGAGCAGGGTGTCATTCAGGCGGCTTATTATCGGGATGGAGAGACCGTATGGTTCTGTGCTATCCGCCCCGGACACTGCGGATCCACATTGCAACGCGCCTCGGTGCGCCTGCTTTCGGAGGGCATCTTGGGACATCTTCCCTCCGCAATTCTCCTGCAGGGGATACCTTTGGAGGCATCCGTCTTGTTGACCAAGGAACTCGCAGCCAGTTTTCCACGAGCCACCATCTCTGATCCTCGGGAGGACATCCCACCGGCCCTTCCCACGACACCGGTCGATCTGCCGCCACCAGGGGCCCGCCATGAGAGGATACGGAAGCAACGAAATGAAACCCTCCTCTCCATCGGCTCTGTGGCGGCCATCATTTACCTTCTCCTCTTGGCTTGGGGCTCAGGGGATCTGCTGATCCGACAGGCGGCCTTGAAGCGTATCCGAAAAGAAGTTGCAAACGTCACGCCCCCGGCCCAGCTGGCAAAACAAGAATCGGAACGCTGGAATGCCCTGCGTCCCGCGATCGATCCGACAACTTATCCTCTGGACCTGCTTGCTGCAGCTGCCTCCCCAACCGAGGGAGGCAAGGTGCGCCTCATCAATTTCAACCTCGAACAGGGTCACCTCCAGATCTCGGGTGAAGCCACCGATGTGACCCAAGCCTACGCCTTCATCGAGCAGCTTAAGAAAAACCCTCTGCTTCAGGAGTACGACTGGACTTCTGGACAGCCTCAATTAGCAGGAAAGAATAGCGTGAAATTCGATATGGAGGGGACGCGCCAAGGTCAGCGCCCAATCGTCCCATGAGAACCCTGGCACCAAGCGAAAAAAACCTCCTTCTCATCCTGTGTGGAGCTCTCTTCATCGCCCTGAACATGATGGGACTTCATGCCTTTCTGCAGACCAGGGCAGGCGTGCAGAAAGCCATCATCACGGCAAAATCAGAACTCGCCTCGGATAGAAGCTGGGTCGAGGTGGGGAGCGCCCTCAAGCCCGCCGATGCATGGATCGACATTCACCCGATGCCGCAGATGGCGCCCGACGATGCCAGCGCTCAGCTCCTCAAGGTTGAGAGGGATGAAGCCGAAAAGTCGGGATTGAAAGTCACCGAGGAGAATCTCCTTCCCACGCAAGAGACACCGTACGGGCCTACGGTTGCCGTGTCGGTGAAGCTCACGGGCCCCTTCGAGGGAGTGGTCAAGATGCTCTTCGCCCTGCAATCGCCGACGGCATGGCGTACCATTGAGAAATTGTCATTGAAGAGCGATGCGCAGCCCCCCAATGTCGTCGCAGACCTTGAGTTACATCAATATTTCCAGCCCATAAATCACGCAGGATCGACTCCCCAAGCAGCCACCCCATGACGCGCTACCGGCACATCGCAAGGAAGGAAGCTGTCCCCGTACCGGCGCTTCCCTTAGCAGCCCTCTTGCTCTTAACCGGCATGATTTTTCCACTGATTGCCGAAGTGGGAGGGGGCGCCATCTCTCGCTCGTCTTCCCCATCTTCAACGTCTCCCCAATCGCCTGCTAGCCCATGGGAAAGACCTCGTGATCTTTCCTCGTTTCAGCAACTTCTGAAACACTCTCCTTTCTCTCTGCCGACCGCCGAAGAGAGTTCCCCTCTCGCCGAACGCTACGCGATGACCGGCATCATCACAATTGATGGAGAGGAACAGATTTTTCTCTTTGACCGCACGGATCAAAGCCGCGATCTGATCACGAAAAAACCGAATTCCAAGAACATCTCTCTGGTCTCGCTCGTTCGAGAGGGTGGGAGCGCTCCCATCAAGGCGAGCATCCGAGTCGGCTCGGAATCAGGCACCATTGGATTCATCGAATCAGCACAGTCCAAGGGAGGTCCCGCGCCCGCGCCCATCCCGGGTTCAGTGGCCGCAGGCATCGGTGCGGCAGGAGCTGCGGTCGGCCCCCAACCTGGAGTCAACATGCCGGTGCTACCCCCTCTTCCTCAACAACCCTCAGCACCGCCACCGACGCGGCGCATCATCCGTAGACCCATCGTCACCGCACCCCAGGCCCAGCCTGCCACACCATGATCCCTGTAAAATCTATGTTCCGCACACTGAGGCTTTCCACCCTATCAGCTGCATGCTTGTTAGTGCTCGCAGGGGCCACTCTCCAAGCCCAGCAACCTGCCACACCGCCAAATGCGCTCACTCCTCCGATGCCTAGTCCGTCAGCACCAGTTGCTCAGGATGCCACTGTTATTTCGTCAGATACGCAACTCTCTGCAAATCTCCCGGCCTCGCCTGCGTCAACGAGGGCAACACGGCCAACCTCACCCTCGGAAGAAACCGTTTCCATTCAATTTCCTCATACCTCGGTGGCCGAGGTGCTGACGGTTTATGAAAAACTGACCGGCAAACGCCTGATCCGGGACTCGAATCTTCAAGGACCCGAACTCTCCATCATGGTTGCCGATCCCATTCCCCAAAAGGAGGCGATTTCCCTCATCGAAAGCTCCCTCCTTCTCAACGGCTACACCCTTGTGCCCGTGGATGGAAAAACGATGAAAATCCTCGGCCCCAGCCGCCCTCCCCGCGCCGAGGGCCTCCCTCTCTACCTCGAGGAATCCCAACTCCCTCAAGATGGCGACAAGATCGTCTCCTTCTATAAGAGCCTCAATTTCCTCTCTCCTGCGGAAGCAACCTCCATCATTGATGGAGTCATCCAGAGAAATGCTTACGGGGCGATTGTTCAGATCCCCAACGCAAGCGCGATTGTCATCACCGACAAGACGCCCATCATTCGCAAGGCACTTGGCATTCTCTCCGTTGTGGATCATGAGCCGAGCCAGATCATCACGGAGTTCGTCCCTCTTCAACGGGCGAATGCAGAGAAGGTTGTCGAAACGCTGAACCAGATGTTCGGAGGAGGCTCCGGCGGTGGGGGAAGTGCTCCGCCTCCAGGCGGGCAAGGGGCGGTTGTTTCGGTCGGGGGAGATGCCCATATCTTGACCGGCAAGGCACAGTTCATCGCGGACAAACGCACCAATAGAATTCTCATGGTTGTTAAGACCGAGAATTACAAATACCTCAGGGATCTGATTTCGAAACTCGATCAACCGCTTGAGGCCAATGAACCCCTAGTCCGACCTCT
>CAIKYN010000297.1 GCA_903831635.1 uncultured Spartobacteria bacterium | reverse complement strand
GGTGGCGCGGCCCTCATGGGAGGCGGTGATGTCGAGGAAGACTAGCTCGTCGGCACCCTGGGCATCGTAGGCTCGGGCACACTCGACCGGATCCCCGGCGTCACGAATATTCTCGAACTTCGTTCCTTTCACGACCCTGCCACCATCGACATCGAGACAGGGAATGATGCGTTTACCAAGCATCAGGAGACACTAAAGGTTGAAGGCTCAAGTCTGAAGATTAAATTCATTACGGGAATCAGGCAGGGCAAAGGTGAGGGCGTCTCAGTCCCGGGGCAGCAGATGGCCGGCAAATTCCCGAACGATCCTGGGATAGAGTTCGTGCTCGGCGATTTGGATCCTTGCGTGGAGCGACTCGGCAGTGTCACCAGAAAGTACGGGAACGCGGCTTTGGCCAAGAATCTTGCCGGTATCGACTCCTGAGTCGACCAGGTGAACAGTGCACCCTGCCTCAGGGACACCTGCCTCGACGGCTTGACGCCATGCTTCCAGTCCAGGAAAAGCCGGCAGGAGCGAAGGATGGATATTCAAGATGCGCCCTGGGAAGGCATTGAGAAGCGGTTCCTTGATGACACGCATGAATCCTGCAAGCACAACGAAATCGACCTGAGCCTCTCGGAGCAATTGGACGATTTCTCCCTCGGCTTCCGGAGACATCTTGGTTCGGAAAGGACCCGGGGCAATAAAGTGACAGGGAATTTCAAATTTCCGCCCGAGATCCAAGATGCCGGCGTGCTCCAGATCGGAGAGGACAATCACCGGTTGAGCGCCGAGGGTCCCGGCCCGAAATACCTCCGCAAGGGCCCTGAAATTGGATCCCTTTCCAGAACCAAGAACGCCGAATCGTATCATCGGAGGATCAGGGGAATTTTGTAAAAAAGAAACCCCCGGCTGTTGAAGGCCGGGGGTTTCATCCCTTCTAGATGAAAGAAAAGAAATTTTTAGTTGGCGGAAGCCTCTACCGAGACAACGGGATCGACATTTACACGACGACCAGCACGGTCGAAACGAACCTTGCCATCGACAAGTGACCAGATCGTGTAATCACGTCCGAGACCAACGTTGCGGCCGGGAATGAATTTGGTGCCACGCTGGCGGATGATGATGTTGCCGGCGACAACACTCTGGTCGCCGAACTTCTTTACGCCGAGGCGTTTGCTTTCGCTGTCGCGTCCATTCTTGACGCTTCCCTGTCCTTTTTTATGTGCCATGGCAGTAGGTGGGTTGGGTTAAAAGTTGTGTTGGAGATTTAAGCAGAGATCTTGGTGATCTTCAGTTCGGTAAGCTGACGGCGATGACCGACGGTGCGGTGATACCCCTTGCGACGCTTGAACTTGAAAGCGACAACCTTGTCATCCTTGTACTGATCGACAACCTCGGCCTGGACACTGGCTCCGGAAACGAGGGGGGCGCCAAGGGTTACCTTGTCGCCGTTCACAACGAGGAGAACGTCGCTGAAGGTGGTCTCTTTGCCGGTTTCGACAGCGAGCTTCTCGACACTCAGAACGTCTCCCTCGGAGACGCGGTACTGTTTGCCGCCGGTTTGGATGATTGCGTAGGACATGGGAAAATCTTTGGAAAAGGAGTGAGAGGATGCCACGGAAGAGTTCGGGAGACAACAACATTTTTCTTTTTTTCTATCTTGCCCGAAAGCCATCTCCCCGTATGATTCCTAACCCATCAGTTGCTCGGGTGGTGAAATGGCAGACACGTGCGTTTAAGGGGCGCATGCCGAAAGGCATGAGGGTTCGAGTCCCTCCCCGAGCACCATCTCCAGCCGGTGGCTGAGGTGGATTTACAGCAGTTAAGCCTGAAGGCTAATAGGTTTTTCAAGGTTTGGAGGCCTTACTCATAAGATTCTGAGCTAATAGTCTAACCGTCTTCAGTCTATCCACCTCACTGCAGCAGTACCTCCTCCGAATGATCCGGAATGCCGCTCAATTCAATCAGTTTCCTGAGCAGAAGTAGCGTGGCCAGTGCGTCCGAAAGCGCCTCATGCCACCGAAAATCAGCTAGCAGCGTGCGCGCCTCCACCTCCAGGGAAAGTTCCCTCGCCAAGTCAGAGAGGGCATAGGAGGGGCGCCCCGGAAGAATCTTACGACTCAGCGTGAGTGTATCAATCCAAGGGCCGAACCCGTGCATGGGGAAGGCCCGGAGGTAGCGCTTCTCGGTCCCAGCTCCATGGGCAACGATGTAGCGGCCTTCAAGCCGCCCCTTAATCTCGGGCCAGAGGGAGAGCAGTTCGGGAGCATCTTTAAGATCGACGTCGGTGATTCCATGGATCTGTTGAGCGGACCAAGTGACGGAGCGCGCCGTTCGGAGATAACTCCGGTAGAACGTATCCGGCAGCGGGCTGAGATCTTGCATCGAGGCAATGCCGATTTGAATGGGAATACCGGCCTCATTGGGCCTTTCACCTGCAGACTCGAAATCGAGTGCGGCAAACGAGATCTCCCGGATGGTCCGTGCCACGGGAGAAAACCGTTATGCCTCCGCTCTCTGCCTAATTAGGCTCTGCGGAGGAGTTCCGCGGTGGCCTCCCAGTCGAGGCAGGCATCAGTGATCGAGACCCCGTAACGAAGCACTGAAGGATCATCACCTAGGTTCTGGGCACCAAATTCCAAATGGCTCTCGATCATTGCCCCGACGACATCGGTGCGACCTGATGCGCGCTGCTCCAGGATACTGTTCCAGACCTCGGGCTGACGGGCGGGATCCTTGCCACTGTTGGCATGGCTGCAATCGATCATGATGGCCGTCGGGACACCTGCGGCCTTGAGCTTGGCGGCGGCATCCGCCGTTTGGTTCGCGTGATAATTTACTCCGTCACGTCCACCACGAAGGACAAGATGACCATCGGGATTGCCGGCCGTCTTGATAATGCTGGTCATGCCCTCCTGGTCGATGCCAAGAAAACTGTGGGGACTACGCGAGGAACGCATGGCATCGATGGCCGTCTGGATGCTGCCATCGGTGCCATTCTTGAAGCCGACAGGCATCGAGAGTCCGCTGGCCATCTCGCGGTGCGTCTGTGACTCGGTGGTCCGCGCCCCGATCGCCGACCAGCTGATCAGGTCCGCGATATACTGCGGCATGATCGGGTCGAGGACCTCTGTGGCGGCAGGAAGACCAAGAGCGGCAACATCGAGCAGGAGTTGGCGGGCAACCTTGATGCCGTGCTGCATGTCACCGGAATCATTCAGGTAAGGATCATTGATCAGCCCCTTCCACCCAACTGTCGTGCGGGGTTTCTCAAAATAGACACGCATCACAAGGAAGAGCTTTCCCTCTACTTCCTTGGCTAAGTCCGCAAGCCGTCGCGCATAGTCGAGAGCGGAGACGGGATCATGGATCGAGCAGGGGCCAACGATGACCAGAAGGCGGGGATCCTCACCGCGAAGAATGCGGCGGCAGGTCTCGCGATATTCAGCAACCTTGGCAAGGATTTCCGGGGAAGCAGGGAGCCTCTCCTTGACCTCACGAGGGGAGATGAGGCGCGTCACTCCGCACACACGGGTATTCTCTGTGCGAGGCTCTTCAATGGTGTCTGTTGTGGTGGCGCTCATGGTTGGAACCCCTGCTTCAGCGTTTGAGGCTGGCTCAGTCGGGCTGAATAAGATCCATGCAGAAGGGGTGGATTGCAACTCACAAGTGTGGATGAAGGGGCAGCCAAAACACCATCTGCCATCTCCCTAATGACGACGTATTGATTTTTAGCCTTCAGACTTCAGACTTTTTCCTTCAGCCTTTTGGACATGCCTTCCTTTGACATTGTATCAGAAATCGAGCGGATGGAGATCGAGAACGCGGTGAATCAAGCAGTGAAAGAATTGGCGACACGGTTCGACTTCAAGGGGAGCGACGTTAAAATCGAGCTCACAAAACCCGAACTCATCACCCTGACTGCGGAGGACAACAACAAGCTTAAGGGTGTTCGGGAAATCATGGTGGGTAAGCTTGCAAAACGAGGCGTCGACCTTCGCAATGTCGAACAGAAGGATACCGCAATCTCATCAATCGGGCATGCACGGCAGGAATTCGTCATTATACAGGGACTGGAAGGAAACAAGGCCAAGGAAATCACGACCGCCATCAAGGCCGAGAAATTCAAAGTGCAGGCTTCACTGCAGGATCGGCAAGTGCGCGTCACCGGCACCAAACGGGATGAACTTCAGGAAGTCATCGCCTTCCTACGAGGCAAGGACTTTGGTGTCTCCTTGAGTTTTAAGAACTTCAGGGATTAGGGCGGATTCGCTCTTTTGCGTTTGTCTGCTTGTCGTTACTTCACATCTGCTTCCGCGGCAGGGGATATATCCCCAACACCTATCTCTGAGCTTCTAGACCCTATTCATCCCCGAGGTGTTTACTGGGAACCAGATAGTTACGCACGTAGTCACTGACGGCATCCTCAAGGGAAGTCGTAGCAGCGTTCCATCCCGCGGCCTTGAGGCGGCTGACATCGGCGCAAGTGTGATACTGGTACTGATTCCGAATGTGAGCCGGCATGTCGATGAATTCGATCTCAGGCTTGCGCCCTAGCGCGGTGAAGAGAGCCGTGGCAAGATCCACCCAGGTACGGGGAGTGCCCGTGCCGATATTGAACAGTCCGTTGGCTGAGGGCGTGTCGGCGATGTGCAGGGTCATCGCGACGGCATCCTTCACATAAACGAAATCGCGGACCTGCTCCCCGTCCTTGTAATCTGATCTGTGGCTTTTGAAGAGGCAGACCTTGCCTGTCTCGAGAATCTGTTCATAGGCCTTCGCGACAAGGCTGCGCATCTCCCCCTTGTGCCACTCGTTCGGACCAAAAACGTTGAAATATTTGATGCCGGCCATCCGGTCGAGCCATCCGTTGCGCTTGGCATGAAGATCGAAGAGGTGCTTCGAATAGCCGTAGGCATTGAGCGGGCGGAGTGAATCAAGGTGGTCGGCACCGTCATCCATGCCTCGCGTCCCGTCTCCATAAGTGGCAGCCGAGCTGGCATAGACAAAACGGATGCCACGTTGGAGCGCCCACTGCGCAAGACGCTTAGTGTAGCCAAAATTATTCTCCATCAGGTATCCCGCATCTGTTTCGGTAGTCGCTGAGCAGGCTCCGAGATGCAAAATCGTGCGGATCGAATCCAAACTCTCGGGTTCACACTCGAGGCGATCGAGGAAGGCATCGGCCTGCTGGTAGTCGTTAAAGCGTAGCGGGGAGAGATTTTTCCATTTTTCATCCTTACCGAGGACATCGGTGACAAGGATATCATCCTGACCCCGCTGGTTCAGGGCATGGATCAGGGCACTGCCGATGAGGCCGGCGCCCCCGGTGACAAGGATGGTTGGGGACATGATCCCTTAGATTGGAATCACTGGAACAAAGAGTCGCAATCCGAAAGTTCTTGGGAAGATTTCGAATCATGGTCAAGGATCGGCAACGTATGCAAAAAAAGTTGCCAACCCGGCGGACTGTTTTAGCCCAATCCCTTCTGCCAAAGGTTCTGGTCTTCTGCTTTTTCCAGATTGGGATCTCTGCTGTTACGGCGCGCAGTGATCAATCTTTTGCTGTGGCGCTTCCAGAGTTGGAGGGACCAGTGACGCTTGGGATCTTCTCGGAAGAGGGTGCCCTTGTTCGATTGCTCTGCCGGGATGCACCTGTGGAGTCAATTCCTGCGGGCCTAAATGGCCTCATCATGACCTGGGATGAAAAGGATGATCAGGGTCACCCCGTGCCAGCCGGAAACTATATGGCGAAAGGCTTGGTTCACGGCCCAATCTCCATCTCATCGCTTCCCTTTTCGGAAACGATTACGGGTCCACTCCCTCTAGATTGGCCCGTGCCACTTACCTCCAATCCATTACAGAAAAAATCGATTGTGTTGCGTGCCCCCAAGGATGCGTTGCTGGAAAGCAGGCCTGTGATCATCGTGGCCGCATCGTTTAAGGAAAATATCTGTACCCTCACTGCAGAGGGACTTCCCATACTTTCCGTTCCAGTTGACAACGATGGTTCACCACAAAGTGCCCGCATCCTCCATGGGATGGAAAAGGGAAACGCTCGATTGATAATCGAGAACCCCAAGGGGACAGCCACTTATGAAATCACAGGACTCGACCGAATAGTTCCTCTCTCCGCAGGAAAACTGGAGGTCTCTCCCGATGCTTTCCATTTATCTCCTTCTGCTGGAGAATCCACGCCCTGATGAATGCCCTTCGGATCATCCTTATGATGGCAGCCCTCCTAATGTCAGGAGCAGGCGCTAGGGGACAGCAACCGACGCTGAAAGAAATCAAAATTCCCTACGGACTGACGTGGGGCGACAGCATCGAGAAGGTTCGCGGGATGATCAATGCCGTGAAGGCACGAGAAACATCCTGCACCGAGAAATCGATCGGCAAAGTCATCCTGGAAGCCGAAGGACTGAGCATCGGCGACACCTTGCTAAAAAAATCGCTCTTCACCTTCAAGGATGGCTCCCTGATCGAAGTGGAGTTGCAATATGACGATCCCTCATGGGATGCCGAGAAGACAGTCGACTTCTTCGATCGCACCAGACGCCGCATCGACGAGCGCTACGGCCTCGGTACCCTGCTGGTAAACAAGGTAAAGGAGCACCCTGCGGGAGACAATATTCCGCAGGAAATGACCTACACACTGATCATCTATCAATGGAGCCAACCGACGGTGAACCTCGAACTGAACTATTACAGCGTCGAGGAGAAAGAGAAATCCCTGCGTCTGGTTTCTTTGCACTACAAGACGCCTTAAATTGGGAGGATAGGGAAGCACCCATGCCCAATCCCCTATTCCCATCATCAATTACTCGATCTCCACCGGACATTCCGGGAGTGCCTTAAGAAAGGCCTTTCCGTAAGGACGTGAAAGGATGCGGCTATCAAGGATCACGATGGAGCCTCGATCCTTAGCGCTGCGGATGAGTCTGCCGACCCCTTGACGGAGTTTCAGGATCGCCTCGGGAAGCGAATATGTCTGAAAAGGATCACCCCCTGCGGACTCGATTTCCTCCAATTTCGCCTCGGTGAGCGGGTGATCAGGAGTCACGAATGGTAGTCTGGTAATGATCACGCTTGAGAGCGCCTCCCCGGGTAGATCGACACCCGTCCAGAAGCTATCCGTCCCGAACAAGACACTCTCTCCATCCTCGCGAAAGCTTTCCAGCATCCTTGATCGGGAGAGCCCTCCTCCCTGCACGATGAGATTCCAACCTTTTTGCTCAAAAAAATCACCCATCCGTGCAGCGACGGACTGCATCGTCCGGTGACTGGTAAAAAGGACAAAGGCCCGAGCGCGACTCTCCTCCGTAAAATGGCGGATCCATGTGGCAAGTGACTCCTCATAAGTCGGATCCTTGGGTTCGGGCATCTTGCGCACGAGATGAAGCTTCATCTGTTTGGAGTAATCAAACGGCGAGCCAAGCTGCAGGGAAGGCACCTCGAGGGCACCGATACGACCTCTGAAATAATCCAGCTCGGAAGAGCCGACCGAAAGGGTGGCACTCGTCATGACGGCGGTACTACCCTCACGAAAAAGGAGCCGCCCCAGGAGCAGAGCCACAGCTACAGGCGCCGCGTGCAGACTGCACCAGGAAGCGGTCTTTCCATTACGCTCCACCCAGTAGACATGCCCCGGTTCGCTCTGGGAGAGAAAATCGACGAGGCCGGCCCTGGATGTCCTCAGCCTCGAGGCAACTTCAGAAAGCTCACCCTTCAATCCCTCCTCCTCGGCTTTCGCCGCAGCGGTGCCGGCCGAATCCGCCAAACGGGCCAGACTTTCGGATAAATGACTACCCGACACCGCCTCGATCAGATCGGCCGATTGATCGCCGCGCACGCGACACTCCCTTCCCTGCCGGAACGTGCAGGCACCGGCAATCGAGTCAAAGAATCGGTCGATTTCAGGGATCAGATCGGATGCCGTACTGATTGCCTCGTGATGCCTGGCTTGCTGGAGAAGTCCTTTCCGCGTTCTAGGATTGTAGAGCCGCTGAATCGACTGCCGAAGTCCATACTGCGAAAGGGAAAACCCGAGATGCCGAGAGGCCACCTGTTCAACAGTGTGAGCTTCGTCGAAGATCACAAAATCATCAGGAAAGAGATACCCGATCCCCTCATCCTCAGGATCTCCAAGAAGAGTGAAGAAGAGTGTGTGATTGAGCACAAGGACCTGTGCCGACTGCGCACGGCGCCGCGCCGCCTGATAGAAACATCCGGAATCACGCCCGCAGGTCTTGGGAGTGCAGAGATGCTGCTCGCTACAAACCTGGGCCCAGAGTTGCTGCGCAGGCTCGAAGGGAAGGTCACTAAGCGACCCGTCGGCGGTCGTCGCCGCCCAGTCCCGGATGCGCTCGATCTCCGGCTTCTCCTCAGTCGTGAAGAGATCGCTGCCATGGCGCAGGGCGCGGGTCAGCCTGGTGGGACAGACATAGTTCTGACGTCCCTTGAGCAGGACAGCCTCGAACTCCTCTCCGATCAGGCCGCGCACCAGCGGGACATCCTTATAGAGCAGTTGTTCCTGGAGGTTGATCGTATGAGTGCTGATCAGGGCCTTGCGCCCCGTCCTGATGGAGTGCAGAACGGCGGGGATCAGATAGGCGAGGGATTTCCCGACTCCAGTTCCTGCCTCGACCACGAGATGAGATCGCCCTTCCAGTGCCCCGGCAACACCTTCCGCCATACGCTGCTGCTCGGGGCGCCATTCAAATCCACGGATGGAAGCAAGGGTCCCCTTTGGTCCGAAGAGCTCCGCAATTTCGCGCGCGAAGCCGCCGGAAGCTGTCGGAGCTCCGGGGGCAATCTCTTCATTAAGGGAAATCATGGGAATAGTCGGGGACAGCGGGGTGATTACGGTTGCAGAATCCGCTGCAAGGGCTTCAGAATCGTGTTCTTTCCGGCCACCTGCAATTGGTTTCTGCCGGCGACCGCCATGACGATCCTCGACCGATACCTTCTCAACAAGTTTCTGATTCCGTTTTTTTACTGTGTTTCCGGATTCATCTCGGTCTGGCTTGTGTGGGATCTTAGCGTCAACCTACCCGATTTTCTTTCCGGGCATGCCACAGTCGCCCTCGTCACACGCTACTACCTACTTCAGATCCCCAGCGTCATCGTGCTCAGCGTTCCCGTGGGCCTTCTTCTGGCGCTCCTTTACACACTGACCCAGATGTCCCGCCGCAATGAGATTATCTCCATGCTATGCGCCGGAGTGAGTCTCTATAGGATTTTTGTGCCACTCGTGATCGTGGGACTCCTCATGACAGCGCTCCTGGGGATCCTTAACTACCGCCTTGCCCCGCAGGCCGGATCCTCGAGTGATGAGATCAAGAGCGAAATCAAATCAGGTCAGAAACCATTCAACGGGATCGGCAACCATCTCTTTCGCAATCGTGAGGACCGACGTCTCTGGTATCTGAATGCCCTGTACACCAAGGCCAACCAAGCAGCGAATGTAGAGATCATTCAGCAGAACGAGTCGGGTATCGTCACAGAAAAATGGTACACGCCCCATGCCGCTTTTGTACCTGAAACGGCAACTTGGCTGCTCTTCGATGCGCGCCATGTCATCGTCGATGAATCCGGAAACCAGGTCTCCTCGGAGTCCTCGCCCCGCCTAGAGATCAAGGGGTGGCATGAAACCCCCTGGAAAATCGCCAGTTCCACAATGAACTCGGAATTCATGGGGCTTCCGGAACTGACCGATTACCTGCGCCGCAATGCTGAATTTCCAGAAACACGTCTGGCTCCGTTTGTGACTCATTGGAACTACCGATGGGCCCTACCTTGGATCTGCCTTGTGCTGATCTTTATCGCGGGGCCAATGGGTGTGGTCATTGGTCGTCGTGGAATCATGGGTGGAGTCGCCACGGCCATTGGACTTTTTGCCGCACTGATCTTCTCAAGCAGCCTCTTCATTGCACTCGGTAAAGGCGATCGTATTCCTGGATGGGTTGCGGGATGGGGACCCATCCTCATCTTCCTTGTCATCGGACTCTTCCTTTTCTGGATTAAAGCAACAGGCCGCGAACTTCCAAAGTTGCGGTTGCCCGGCTTCTGATCCTGGCCTAAAATCATACGATTCATGCAGCAGGATTGGAACATCAAGGCGCGCGCCGAGGCATGTGATGCCACGGGACACCCCTTCACTGAAGGGGAAATTTTCCACACGGCCCTTTTTGTGGATGGTGATGGATTCCGTCGCAGTGATCTCTGTGAGGAGGCATGGAAGGCCCGATCACTTGATCCGGGCGCCGAGCTTCCGTTCTCGGCATGGCGCTCCAAATTCGAACCACCCGCACCTCCCCCACCGGAACCGCTGCCCCGCGACGATGCCGAAGGGATGCTGCGCAGGCTGATCGAAAGCAACGATCCCGCCCACACGAATACCCGTTATCTCCTTGCCGTGATGCTGGAACGCAAGCGGGTCCTGAGGCCTCAACCCTCGCCAGACAAAAGCACGTTGATCTATGAGCGGGCAGGGACAGGTGAAACATTCATCATCACCGACCCTAATCTTTCCCTTTCGGATTTGGTTGCCGTCCAAGAAGAAGTCTCGGCGCTCCTTTCGGGTCTCTCCGCACCAGCAACAGCTCCGCATCAGGAAGCGTCTGCAGAGCCTGCGTCTCTCTCGTCTCCGACGGAAGCGGTATAGATATCATTCATGGTTTTTATGGAGAAGGGCTCTCTTCCCATCTTCCTGGCCCCCATGGCCGGAGTGACGGATTCGATTTTCCGTACCATCTGCAAGGAGAAGGGCGCCGATATTCTGACCACAGAATTTGTCTCCGCGGACGGCATCATGCATCGGAATGCCCGTACGCGAGGCTATGTGGAGTTCACATCGATGGAGCGACCCATGGGGGTGCAACTCTTTGGAGCCGACCCTGATCGACTAGCAGAGGCGGCCCGGCAGGTCATCGACTGGGTGAATCCGGACTTTATCGATATCAACTTCGGTTGCCCCGCAACCAAGGTGGTCTGCCGTAACGGAGGCTCCTCGCTCCTTCGCGACTGCCCCTTGCTGGAAAGGGTTGCTGAAGCCGTCGTTCGAGCCTGTGCTCCACTTCCTGTCACAGCGAAGATCCGTATCGGTTGGGATGACAACTCGATCAACGCCGTGCAGACCGCGCGACTCCTTGAGGAGTCCGGGATTCAGCGCATCGCTGTCCATGGTCGCACCAAGGCTCAGGGGTACTCGGGTGAAGCGAATTGGGAAGTGATCGCCTCCGTCGCCTCTGCAGTCACGGTTCCAGTCATCGGCAATGGAGACATCGCAGACGGTGCAACGGCACTAAGTCGTCTTAGAACAGGTGTCTCAGGGCTCATGATCGGACGGGCGGCGATGACCAATCCTTGGATTTTTACCGAGGTGAAAGCGGCCCTCAACGGAATTCCCTACGCACCTCCGTCGCTGGAGATGAAGTGGGAACTCGTGCGCATGCATTGTGCCCAGGAAGTTGCCGCCAAAGAAAGTGAACGATTTGCGATGCAGGGGATGCGCTCTCGCCTGATGGCCTACACACGGGGAATGCCAGCGGCCCGTCCGCTTCGTGCCAGCCTTTCGATGGTTGGCTCCCTGATGGAACTCGACGGGATTATCGAAGGACATCTGCGGGAGATTCCGGAGGAGACGCCTCTTCCCATGCTGTGATCCAGCAACCGAATAATCCTACACCGGCAGAAATATCGTGAAGGTGGAGCCCTCGCCGGGGCGACTTTCCAGAGCCACACGCCCTCCATGGGCCTGGACCACATTTTTCACGATCGACAATCCCAAGCCGGTGCCTCCCGTGTGACGGGCCCGATCTCCTCCAACGCGGTAAAACCGCTCGAAAATATGCTCCTGATCGTGGAGCGGAATGCCGGGACCATGATCCCGGAAACTGATCGCCATCTCGGGCCCCTGGAGCGAGGCGATGATCACGACATCTCCCCCGCCACCTTCCTGGGGAACGCCATGGCGAAGCGCATTAACCAGAAGATTTGAGAAGGCTTGTTCGATCCTGTATCCGTCAACCTCGACAGCAGGAAGCCCCGAAGGAACCTCCAGTCTGACACGGGCGCCACGCTCCTTTACTTCGCTCTCCAAATGCTCGATCACATTCGTCAGCAGCACCTCCACATTCGTTGGAGTGGTTTCGATGCTCCCCCTCTTCTCCTCCATGCGGCTGATGGTGAGAAGATCCTCAATCAAATGGTTCAACCGATCGGCATGTCGGCGCATCACGGTGATCGATTTGCGCATCATCTCGCGACCTACTCCTCCCTCCTGAATGGTCTCCAAGTAGCCGTTAATGATCGATAAGGGCGTGCGGAACTCGTGAGAAACATTGGCCACGAATTCCCTTCTCACCGACTCCAATTCACGAAGCCTTGTCACGTCGTGCATCACCATGAGGCATCCACCGGAGGACTCCGCGTCGGGTGCATTGAGCGTGGCGGCAGTCACCACGAGGTGACAGCGTTCGCTTCTTCCAGGAATCCCGAGGGTTAGTTCCCCTCGCTGCACTTCACCGGTGGCAGCCGCACGCTGAGCCACCCCCTGGAGTTCATGACCCATGAAGACCTCGGGCAGCAAGAGCCCCTTCACATCGCCACGAAGATTGAACATCGCGACTGCAGCCTTGTTCACCAGGCGAATACGCAGATCCTCCCCAGTGATGACCACTCCTTCCGTCATGCTTTCCAGAATGACGGAAATGCTGATTTCCTCCTCGGCAAGAAGGCTTTTTTGACGAGCAAGCGTCTCCGCAATGACTCGTAACTCACCGGCATGCTGCCTGAAAATTCTGGGCAATCCGCTCAGAATCACGGGCCGGAAATCCCCGCCGGCTATTCTCCTGAGAACCTCCAAGAGCTCCCCCGCCGGGAGAACCACGGAAAACACGATCCACCAGAGGAAACAACCGGCGAGTACAAAACCGGCACCCCAGAGAAGGGCTTCCTTCATCAGTTCAGTGATGTCGGGGCCATGAAACGATAACCCTCACCCCGGACCGTCTCCAAATAGGCGGCATGAGTGCCCAGTTTTTCACGGAGGCGGCGCATATGTGTATCGACCGTGCGGGTATCAATCGTGCTGCGATAGCCCCAGACCTCGTGAAGCAACTCCTCACGCGATTGGATTGCCCCTCCCTTTCCTATGAGCAAGGAGAGCAGTTTGAATTCCGTCGAAGTCAGCTCGATTCGCTGGCCATCAAGGGTCACTTTTAAGGAAGTACGATCCAGAACAAATGGTCCCGAAGAAGTCGATTCTGACACCACGGTGGGACGCGCCCTTTTCAAGAGGGATTGGATTCTGAGAAGCAGTTCCCTCGGACTGAAGGGCTTGGGAAGATAATCATCGGCTCCCAGTTCAAGCCCCTTGATCCGGCTATCCGCCTCACCCTTGGCGCTAAGGATCAGAAGCGGAATTGTCGCAGTCCGATCATTCGCTTTTAATTTCTTGGCAACCTCGAATCCATTGAGTCGGGGCAGCATGATATCGAGAATGATCGCATCCGGGCGCTCCTCGGTCGCCATGGTCAGTCCCTCCAGACCATCAGCGGCCACGATGACCCGTAACTTCGATTTTTTCAGATGATATCGGATCAGGTCAGAAACATCCTCTTCATCTTCTATTACCAGAATTGTCTCAGACATGCAGTGGGTGGTGGATAGTGGAATCCTAAATACCCCGTAGGAGCTACCCGAGGGATGGCATGGTGGCAAGCGCCTCTTTGGAATGTTGTGTTGGCATGATGGAGGGCACCAAGAAAAAAGCGGGCCGCCTAGTTCGTCCCGGAAAAACCATGAAACCGGAACGAGGCGACCCGCCCCCATTGTTAACCTGTAGAATCTGACATTCGCCTGTGGTATCCGTTCAAAATTTTATCACTTCTTTGATTTTTTCGCCGTTCTGGTATCCGTGAAGTGTCACGACCCCCGGTGGCTTACCATTAAAAACCATGAAAACCATCGGCGTATTAACTTCGGGTGGAGATGCTCCAGGAATGAATCCGGCCATTCGCGCAGTTGCGCGAACGGCGTCCCAGCAAAACTGTCGCATCATCGGCATTTCCAACGGCTATGACGGGATTTTTGACGGAGATGTCGAGGAGCTTGGCAACCGGAGCCTGGCTGCGATCATTGACCGTGGAGGAACCATTCTCCAGTCGAGCCGCTGCAAGCGAATGTACAGCTCCGAGGGAGTGGATGCCGCAAGGTCTCGACTCACCGAACTAGGCATCCATGGCCTGGTGGTCATCGGGGGAGATGGTTCGCTGACGGGAGCCCGTGAACTCGCACGGCGAGGCATGCCAGTGGTCGGTATACCTGCCAGCATTGACAACGACCTCTCCGGCACGGAAATGGCCATCGGTGTCGATACCGCAACCAACACGATCATGCAGTTGGTCGACCGGATTCGTGACACGGCACGATCCCATCGCCGATGCTTTCTTATTGAGGTGATGGGTCGTAATTCCGGATACCTCGCCCTCACCACGGCCATCAGTTCGGGCGCCACCGTAGCTGTTATTCCCGAGTTCCGTTACAATATGGAGAAAATCGTCTCCATTCTCCACCAGCGCTTTCAGGAGGCCCGGGACAATTCCATTGTCATGCTTGCAGAAGGAGTCTGTGGTGCCGCAACCTTTATGGAGCGGATGCAGGAAGCCGTTCCGGGAGGTGAATTCGAGCAGGAAGTCCGGATAAGTGTTCTGGGCCACGTCCAACGGGGCGGTATCCCGACTCACTTTGACCGCATGCTTGGTGCCAGATTCGGAGAACTTGCCGTCATGGGGCTTCTTCAGCAAGAAACAGGATGCATGACAGCACTTTCCAAAGGCCGCACCACACTGATCGACCTTGATCAGGTGATCGGCAAGAAAAAGCATCCCGCCCCGGAGCTTATCCGCCTCGCAAGGAATCTGAATGTCGAGTTCGGCGATACTGTCGAACTCTGATCTCTACTCTCCTCTGATTCTCCTGATTTTTAAGAATCTGTACCGTAAGCCACGATGGAATCACTCCTAACTCTCTCCATCGGTGATTATCGTCTAGTCGACATGACTCTATGCCTCGCGGCGACGCTGATAGGGATGACGGCGCTCCTTCAGATTCTCTGCCTCACCGTGGTTGCAAGAGATTATCGCCTCCCCCTCACTCTCTCCGGTGTGGCGTTGCTGGGAGCCGCATGCTTCGAGTCAGGTGTTTGGCTCGCATGGAAGGAGGCCTTTGAGCTCGCCGGGACCTCTTACTGCGTCACCGGCCACCTGCTTGCCGGAGAAGACCGCATCATTGCATGGTCGCTAGGTATCCCTGTGATTTTTATCTGCTTTGGAATGCTTCATCTCAATACTAGGGAAAAAGTTTTCCGTAACCTGTGCTGGAAAGCTCTGGGATGGGCCGTGCTTGGGCCTTTTTTTCAAATCATGACGCTGATTGGCTTCTTGCTCTGCGTGCTTCCCTTTCGTGGAATTCTGGCAAGACCCTCTAAAAACAAGAGAGGAGTGAAGGCTGTTTCGATTGTTGCCGTGACATGCATAGCCCTCGGCATGATTGTGACAGAGCTCGGATACCTTCGTCTTCTGCCGTTGGGAAAATCAGCTGAGGATATTCTGATTCGTGGTGAGATGGTCCATGCCCTCTGTGACCTTCTCGCACTGGTTGTTCCTGGAGTGGCGCTCCTGATTGGAGCACTCAAGATCTCCGGAGAGAATCCTCAAGCCTCTTAATTCAGCGCCTGCTTGATCGCCGCCACAACCTGCTGCTGCTCCTCAGGTTGCAGGCCAGGGAAGATGGGAAGGGCTAGACTCTCGTTTGCCGCCTGCTCACTAGCCGGGAAGTCGCCCTGCTTGTGACCGAGATAAGCAAAGCACTCCTGAAGATGCAGCGGCACAGGATAGTAGATGGCACAGCCGATCTTCTGTTCCGCGAGATGTGCCATCACGGCATCACGCTTTGGCAACCGGATCACATACTGGTGATAGATGTGATGATCAGGCAGGCCTGATCCGTGAAAGGGCTCGGAGGGAAGAGTGACCCTGTCGAGTAGGCCCGCCACGCTGAAGGCCTCACGGTAGATCGCTGCATTGGAACGGCGCGTGGCATTCCATCCATCAAGAAAGGGAAGCTTTGCCCTGAGAACAGCCGCCTGGATCGCATCAATACGGAAGTTCCCGCCAACGACCTTATGGTAGTAGCGCTGCTCCATACCGTGATTGCGGATGCGACGGAGTTTATCAGCCATGTCGGCGTCAAGACAGAGAGCCACACCCGCATCCCCGGCAGCACCCAGGTTCTTGCTCGGATAGAAGCTGACATAGGAAGTCGGGGCCATCAGGCCGGCGGTCTTCACCCCATCTTTGGAGGGATATTTAGCTCCAAGAATCTGGGCGGCATCCTCGAGAATTTCGATTCCGTATTCTTTTGCGACTTCATCGATCCCATCCATATCGCAGCAGGTCCCGAAAAGATGAATGGGAACAATCAGTCGGATTTTGTTGCCCTTGGGGGAGCGAAGAACACCATCAGCATCCTTCTTGAAGGAGGAAAGCAAGGTCCGCAGGCACGCGGGATCCATCATGAAGGTCGCCAGATCGATATCACAAAAGAGGATCTCGGCCCCGGTCCGATGGATACAGCCTGCAGTTGCAAAGAATGTGTAGGGAGTCGAGATGACGGCGTCGCCAGAGCCAATTCCCATGGCCATCAGCAGTGCCAGTTGGGCATCCGTTCCCGAGGACATACCGATAGCGTGCCCACCCCCAAGATAGGTGGTCAGTTCTCTCTCGAATGCCTCAACCTCCGCACCAAGGACATAACCCCGATGAGCGAGCACCCGTAGGGCAGCCTCACGGACAGCATCATCGACCTGCGCTCCGAGACGACTCAGGTCAAAAAGTGGGACAGGCACCTTGCGCGAAAAAAGCGTGGACCAAATAACGTGGACCCAGTGGGTTACTTCACGATGCCAAACTCAGCGCGACGATTCTTCGCCCAGGCGACTTCATTGCTAGCAGGATCGACGGGCATTTCGGAGCCAAAGCTCACGGTCTGGACATTGTTGGCCTTGAGTCCCTTAGCAATCAACGCCTCGCGCACGGCAAGGGCACGTTTTTCACCCAGGCTCCGGTTGTATTCCTGAGTGCCCCGCTCGTCGGTGAATCCGGCAACAATCACGGTCTTAACACTCCCCTTGAG
Source organism: uncultured Spartobacteria bacterium (assembly GCA_903831635.1). Taxonomy (GTDB): domain Bacteria; phylum Verrucomicrobiota; class Verrucomicrobiia; order Chthoniobacterales; family UBA6821; genus UBA6821. The sequence goes on along the minus strand of CAIKYN010000297.1, from coordinate 245 downwards.
AGCGTCGGCTACAGCAGAGACCTTGGACTCCTGATCGGGAGCAACAGCAGAACTATCGTATGCGAACTGGACTGCTGCATAGAGACCGCGCTGCACGTTTGCACCCATGAAATTCGCGCCTTCGGCCCGCTCCCCCAGAGGAGTGCCACTCACATAGTCGCCATCGACACCGGCATACTGTTTATTTTTTTTATTAGCGCACCCGGAGAGCGCAAGGAGGGCGGTGACGGAAAGAATCGCAAAAG
>CAIKYN010000296.1 GCA_903831635.1 uncultured Spartobacteria bacterium | reverse complement strand
TCCTCACCGAGCTGAAGTGGAACAATGGCTCCGGAGAGGGTGCCGATCTCAAGGATCAGGATGCGTTTGCCGGGGTGTTTTTTGATGGCGGCGTGGATGGCATGAAGGTCGTCCACAATCAGGCGGCTACGATCCATCCGGAGGCGAAGTGGTTTCTTCGAGGCCTTGGGGGTAAGGGCCTTGAAGTCGCTGCCCATGGCCCTGACACTTCCATCTCGAGGGGTGATGCGCGCGTTGCAGGAGAGAACAGTGCCTGGCTTGAGAATCTCTTCATTTTTGCTGAAGGATTCATCCCAAGCCATGAGTTCCAACGTTCCGGAGTCATCCTCGAGGGTGAGGATTCCGAAGGGGCGACCATCCTTCTTGGAGAATCGTTTTTCGACGGTGGAGAGGAGACCCGCTAGCTTGACGCTACCTGCCTCTGTCATGGCGAGTGCCTCGGAGACTAAGCCGTAAGAACCCGATTCGAGATTACCCCGGTAGTCGTCGAGAGGGTGTCCGGTGACGTAGAACCCCAGTAACTCCTTCTCGTGACCGAGCATCTCGGAGCGTGTCCAACGTTCCACTGTTGTTTCAGTTCCCTTGCCTGCCGCCTTGGAGGGGGCCGGTGACAGGTCGGCAAAGGAGTCAAAGAGGGAGACCTGACCGCTGGCGCGGTCTTTCTGGACGGAGGCGGCGGCACCCATGGCACCCTCGATCGCGGCGTCGAGGGCCGCACGATGACGGCCATCCCAATCGAAGGCACCGCATTTCACAAGGCTCTCAAGGATCTTCTTGTTCACCGTGCGTGAGTCGAGGCGCGAACAGAAGTCCTCCATCGACTTGAAAGGACCATTCACTTCACGGTCGGCGATGGCGGTTTCCATCGCGGCCTCTCCGACGTTCTTGATCGCCGCTAGTCCGAATCGGATCCGGGTACCCGGAATTTCCTCGGGAAGGAAGGTGAGGGCACTCCGGTTGACATCTGGAGGGAGGATCGCGATCCCCATGCGTGCGCACTCGCCGACAAAGGTGGCGATCTTGTCGGTGTTGTTGATTTCGTTGCCGAGCAGGCCGGCCATGAACTCGACCGGGTGATTGGCTTTCAGGTATGCAGTCTGGTAGGAGAGGAGTCCGTAGGCAGCGCTGTGACTTTTGTTGAATCCGTACTGCGCGAACTTCTCCAAGAAGTCGAAGATGGCATTCGCCTGCTTTGCCGGGATCTGGTTGACCCGGGCACAGCCCTCGACGAAGACCTCGCGCTCCTTGGCCATCTTCTCGGTATCCTTCTTACCCATCGCGCGTCGCAGAAGATCGGCCTGACCGAGTGTGTAACCGGCCAGGGCGCTCGCCGCCTGCTGCACCTGCTCCTGATAGACGATGATGCCATAGGTCTCCGAGCAGATTTTCTCAAGCAGGGGATGGGCATACTCGATTTTTTTCCGTCCCTTCTTGCGCTCGATGTAGTCGTCGATGAACTGCATCGGACCCGGACGGTAGAGTGCAATGAGTGCGATGATATCAGTGAAGTGCTCGATCTGGAAACGCTTGGCTGTTGCAACCATGCCGCCGGACTCCAACTGGAAGACGCCGATCGATTCGCCCCGGTTGAGAAGGTCGAAGGAGGCCTGGTCATCCATCGGGATCTTCGAGATGTCGAAGTCAGGTGAGTGCCGGTGAATGAGCTTCACGGCATCATCGATCACGGTAAGGGTCTTCAGACCCAGGAAATCCATCTTCAGCAGCCCTAGATCGGTGAGGGGGGCCATGGAGTACTGGCTGACGATGTTGCCGTCATTGGCCCGGGTGAGGGGAATGTACTCGGAGAGATCACGGTCGGCGATGACGACGCCCGCCGCATGGACGCCGCTATTGCGGGAGAGTCCCTCGAGGATGCTCGCGTAGCCCCAGAGTTGGGCGGTGGAGGATTCTTCCTCGACGGCTTTCTTCAGTTCCGGGTTCTTGTCGATCGCACCCGGTTTCTTCTCTCCTTTCTTCTCGGTGCTATTGAGGGTGATGTCGAGTTCGTTGGGAATCATCCGCGAGATGCGGTCGGCATCGCCGTAGTTCCAACCCAGGACGCGTCCGACATCGCGGATAACACTCTTCGCTCCCAGAGTGCCGAAGGTGATGATCTGGGAGACGGCCATGGTTCCGTATTTCTTACGGACATACTCGATGACCTCGCCGCGTCTGTTCTGGCAGAAGTCGACATCAATATCCGGGGGGCTGATACGGTCGGGATTCAGGAAGCGCTCAAAGAGTAGTCCGTACCGCAGAGGATCGAGATCGGTGATCCCGAGAACGTAGGCGATTAGTGAGCCTGCTGCCGATCCACGGCCCGGACCAACGGGGATTCCCTGGCTTTTGGCATAGTTGATGAAGTCCCAGACGATGAGGAAGTAGCTCGTGAATCCTGTCTTGTAGAGGACCGAGAGCTCGAACTCAAAGCGTTCGCTGATGGTCTGATCCTCTATCGCACGCTCACCGTAGCGCTTACGCAAACCCTCTTCGCAGAGTTCGCGCAGATAGCCCTCGCGTGTCTTTCCCTCGGGAGGGAGGTAGTCGGGGTACTTCGACTTTCCAAATTCTAGCGTCGCGTTGCACCGCTCTGCGATGGCGAGTGTGTTGGTGATCGCAGTGGGCTGATCGGCGAAAAG
>CAIKYN010000295.1 GCA_903831635.1 uncultured Spartobacteria bacterium | reverse complement strand
GTCGGCGCGATCCGCGCCTCCCAACTCGGCAAGCGTGTTGCTGTCGTCGAGAAGGAACGCGCCGGTGGCACCTGCCTGAACTGGGGCTGCATTCCAACCAAGGCCCTGCTCAAGAACGCCGAACTCTACTCCCTGATCGGCCACCACGCCTCCGATTTCGGACTCGAGGTCTCGGGCCTTAAGTACGACTGGGACAAGGTCATCGGTCGCTCCCGTAAGGTCGCTGACAAGCTCGCCGGTGGCATCGAGTTCCTCTTCAAGAAGAACAAGGTCGATTATATCAAGGGCGACGCCAGCGTGCCCAAGGCAGGAACTGTCGATGTACGCGGGGCTGATGGCAAGGATCAGACCCTCACTGCGTCGAAGATCCTCATCGCCACCGGCGTCGTCACCCGCGAGATGCCAGGCTTTGCGTTCAACGGAACCAGTGTCATCGGCAGCCGCCACGCACTCGCCATCGCCAAGCAGCCCAAGGAGATCATCGTCATCGGTGCCGGCGCGATCGGCGTCGAGTTCGCCTACTTCTTCAATGCCTTCGGTACCAAGGTGACCATCGTCGAGATGATGCCCAACATTCTTCCCGTCGAGGATACCGAGGTCTCCGTGGCGCTCGAGAAGTCGCTCGTCAAGCAGGGCATCCGCATCCTGACCGGCACCAAGGTCGAGAAGGCCGAGGCCACGAAAGAGGGTGTCAAGATCACCGTCTCCGGCGGAGCCAATGAAACCCTCACGGCAGACGTCGCCCTCGTGGCGATCGGCGTTTCGCCACTCCTTCCCGGTGGTGCGGCCGCCATCAAGCTCGACGACCGTGGATACATCGCCGTCAACGACCGCTATGAGACCAGCATCCCCGGGGTCTACGCAGCGGGAGATATCATCGGGCCCCCATGGCTGGCACACGTTGCGAGTTGGGAGGCCGTTCAGGCTGTTGAGGGAATGTTTGGAAAGCGCACCCCCGCACGCAAGCGTACCTTCCCCGGTTGCACCTATTGCCAGCCCCAGGTTGCGAGCGTCGGACTCACCGAGCGCGCCGCCAAGGAAAAAGGCCTCAAGGTCAAGATCGGCAAGTTCCCCTTCCAGGCTAGCGGCAAGGCCCAGGCGGTCGGCGAGACCGATGGTTTCGTGAAGCTCCTCTTCAATGAGCCTCATGGCGAAATCGTCGGAGCTCACATCATCGGAGCAGACGCCACCGAAATGATCGCCGAGATGGGCCTCGCCATCACCCTCGAGGCGACTTACGACGACATCGCCTCAACGATCCACGCACACCCGACACTCAGCGAGGCAGTCTTCGAGGCAACCGAGGCTGCCCTCGGTCACGCCATCCATATTTAACCCAACCACTCCGGACGATTCACATGCCAGCTCAGCGCCCATCCATCATCGCGCCTTCGATCCTTGCCTGTGACTTCGGTCGCCTGGGGGACGAGGTGAAGAGCGTGACGGAAGCGGGCGCTGATTGGATCCACTGCGACGTGATGGATGGCGACTTCGTCCCGAATATCTCCTTCGGTGAGCCGATTGTGAAAGCCGCCGGAGGCCATACGGGCCTTCCCCTCGACGTTCACCTCATGATCCAGCGGCCCGACCGCTACATCGGGCAATTCATGAGCGTCCCAGGGGTTGCCTCCGTGACATCACACCTTGAGGCCAACCACGATGCCGGAGTCACGCTGGATACGGTGAGAGCCGCCGGGAAAAAAGCCGGCCTCTCCATCAAGCCCGGAACCCCGCTCGATCAGGCTAAGGAGCTGTTCGGCCGCTTTGACATCTTGTTGATCATGACGGTCGAGCCTGGATTTGGAGGACAGCCCTTCATGAACGACATGCTCAGCAAGATCCGCGAGGCCGATCGAATCCGCACGGATTTGGGACTTGGTTTCCTGATCGAGGTGGATGGAGGGATCGATGTCGAGACTGCTGCTCTCTGCCGTGAGGCTGGAGCCGATGTCATGGTCGCAGGCACCTCGGTCTTCAAGGCCGCCGATCGGGCCGCTGAAATCAGCGCCCTCCGAGCATAGGTGATAGGGTACAGGTAATGGGGGATAGGGAGCAGGCCATGGAGATCTTTATCAACGAGCCTCCCGATGACGATACGATCATTGATCTGACCAGTGACGACTACTTCATGGGTCAGGCGCTTCGCCAGGCCTTGAAAGCCTATGAGGCCGAGGAGGTCCCGATTGGTGCCGTGGTTGTCCGTGAGGGAAAGATCATTGCCCGCGCCTCGAATCTTGTGGAGACGCTCAAGGATGCCACCGCCCATGCCGAGATGCTGGCCATCACCCAGGCCGAGAACTCGATCGGCGACTGGCGCCTGAACGAATGCGACCTCTATGTGACCAAGGAGCCCTGCCCGATGTGTGCCGGGGCGCTGGTGAACTCCCGGGTCAGGAGAGTCATCTTTGGATGCCATGATCCCAGGGGAGGAGCGGCCGGAGGTAGCATCAATATCCTTCAGATGGATGGACTCAGCCATCGGTGCGAAATTACCGGAGGCGTGCTCGGACAGGAGAGTGGTCAGCTGCTCAAAACCTTTTTCGCCGAACGACGCGGACAGGCTGAATGAATAGGGAACTCAGGAATTGAGGCTTCAAGGGTACAAGACACATTCAGATTACCCCGTGGTTCTGACACGTGTCTGCGAGTGCAACGACTTTCAAACCGCTAAATTTCATCAGGTTTTCCTGAGTTCCTGAGTTCCATATTTTATCTGTTCGGCGTTGCTCCAACAGCCCACTTAAGGTTTAGTGACCTTTCCCCAAAAAGGGCCCAATTTCATGTTTAACTGGATCTT
>CAIKYN010000294.1 GCA_903831635.1 uncultured Spartobacteria bacterium | reverse complement strand
TGCTGTCATTGGTGACATTCTGATCCTGGGCAAGCAATCCCGCACACAGCAGGAGAAAGAAGAACGGTAGCTTCACGGTCTGCTGATCAGTCGACCAGCTGGTACCAGTTATTTCTGCGACGAGGAGTGTATCCAGCCTCGTGGATCAGTGTCTCGATTTCTTGGGACTCGAGACGGAAACTGGTGCCGGCCTTGCTGACAACATTCTCCTCCATCATGACGCTGCCAAAATCATTGGCGCCGTAACGGAGTGCTACCTGGCCGATCTTGGGTCCTTGAGTGACCCAGGAGCTCTGCACATTGGTGATGTTATCGAGGAAGATTCGTGATAGGGCCTGCATCCGTAGATATTCCGCTGAGCCGACCGGTTCGGCGCGGAGCTTCGTATTGTCGGGCTGGAAGGTCCAGCAGATGAAAGCCGTGAAGCCCCCAGTCTCATCCTGCTGGCGACGCAGACGGCCCAGATGCTCGATCCTTTCCTCAAGCGTCTCGACATGGCCGAACATCATCGTGGCGCTCGAACTCAGACCCATGCCATGGGCGATCTCCATGACCTTGAGCCACTGGTCACTGTTGGCCTTGAGCGGGGCGATGCGTGTACGGACGCGGTCGACCAGAATCTCACCGCCACCACCGGGGATGGAACCAAGGCCAGCCTCCTTAAAGCGGCGGATCACCTCTTCAAGAGGCATCTTGAAGACTTCGGCGAAGTGATTGAACTCCGGAGGACTGAAGCCATGGATGTTCACATGGGGATATTTCTCGCGGATATGGGATAGCAGGTCGGTGTACCAGTCGATCGTGAGCGACGGATGGTGACCACCCTGCATCAGGATCTGAATGCCTCCTACCGCCGTCAGTTCATCCAGCTTCTGGTCGATCTCCTCATGGGTAATCACATAGCTATCGACATCCTTCTCGGTGCGGTAGAAGGCGCAGAACTTGCAGTAGACATTGCAGATGTTCGTGTAGTTGATGTTCCGGTCGATGATGTAGGTGACCACATCATTGCCAGCACCATCATAGGCCTCGGTCAGCGCCAACTTCCTGCGGTGATCGGCCAAAGCACCCAGTTCTTCAAGCGGCAGACGATACAACTCCAACGCCTCCTCAGACGAAATGCGCTCCCCCTCGATGACTCGATCAATCAATGCCTCGGATGCAACAGCTGTGGACATGGTGATATGCTAAAGAGTGAAGGCTGAAGGCTGAAGGGAAATTTTGGCGATTGGCTTACTCTCTTGGGGAGCGGCAAGAAAGGTTATGCGGTTGGTTTTCATGAGGATAATGCTTTTGATCTGTTAAGCACCGCCACCTACTCACCTGGCCAGATTATTTCCCGATTCCTTGAAGGGATCAGGATTTCTCCTAGAAGTTGTTATCGTATAGCCACGGTCATTTCCCACTAAACCGCAGCCTGGCCAAGCTCGCAGACACTCAGATTGCGCATGTGGTGGAGGGCTTTTTTGAGAGAATTCCACCAGGTGTCCGTTCGGTAAGTGACGCCGTACTGATTGCACACCGCACGGACTTCAGGAGCGATTTCCCTCAGCTTTTCCGGTGGAAGTTTTGGGAAAAGATGGTGCTCTATCTGACGGTCCAGCCCCCCGCAAAGAATCGAGATGGGCCGGCTCACCTCGAAGTTATTGGT
>CAIKYN010000293.1 GCA_903831635.1 uncultured Spartobacteria bacterium | reverse complement strand
GCATGAGCGGGCCGCCCTGGACACCGGGGAAGACCTGCCCGTCGATCTTCTTCGCATACTGCTCCTTGCAGAGAATGAGTCCTGAGCGTGGGCCGCGCAGGCTCTTGTGCGTGGTTGTGGTGACGAAGTCGGCGTAAGGAATGGGATTCGGATGGGCGCCTCCGGCAACAAGTCCTGCGATATGCGCCATGTCGACGAAAAGGTAGGCACCCACGGAATCAGCGATCTGGCGTAGCTTTGAAAAGTCAATCTCGCGAGGGTAGGCGGAAGCACCGGCCGTGATCATCTTGGGACGCACCTCTTCGGCCTGTTTCGCTAGCGCGTCATAGTCGATGCGACCATCGGCTTGCGAGACTCCGTAATGGGTGACCTCGTAAAGCTTGCCGGAGAAGTTGGCCTTGTGCCCGTGGGTCAAGTGACCGCCATGGGCGAGATCCATTGTGAGGATCTTGTCACCGGGTTGGAGCACGCTGAAGTAGACGGCCATGTTTGCCTGGCTGCCACTGTGTGGCTGCACGTTCGCATGCTCCGCACCGAAGAGTTTCTTCGCGCGTTCGATCGCGAGACTCTCCACGACATCGACATGCTCGCAACCGCCGTACCAGCGTCGGCCTGGATAACCCTCGGCATATTTGTTGGTGAGGCAAGAGCCTTGGGCCTCCATCACGGCTTGGCTGGTGAAGTTCTCCGAGGCAATGAGCTCAATGTGCTCAAGTTGGCGATGGTGTTCGGCGGCGATGGCTGCTGCGATCTCGGGATCGGTCTTAGCGAGTGCGCTGAGGGTGTCGGATGCGGAGTTGGTATCGGTTGGCTTGGACATGGTGATAGATGATTGATCCACAAAATCGCGGATTTGTACCAGCGCGCTTTTAATGACATCGCGGCAGCGCTTGTAAGTGGGGAGTCCCTGACCGATCGGGTCGGGCACGTCACCGCCGTTTTTGGTGAACTCCCCGAGAAGACGCACTTTTTCAGAGTGCTCCGGAAAGAGGAGGTCGATCAGGTGGTAGTGATCCCGAGTCATGGTGAATACATGAGTGCAGCGTTCCAGCAACTCCTCGGTCACGGGCTGGCTTCGGAAGTGACGCAGACTGATCCCGAGTTCCGAGAGAGCCGCTACGGCAGATTGGCTTGCCTGGGAACCCTTCGTGGCGTTCATTCCCGCGGAGAGGACCGTGATATCCTTCCGATTCGCGAGAAAATGCTTCATGAGCCCTTCTGCCATGGGGCTTCGACAGACATTTCCCGTGCAGACGAAGAGGATTGTTTTCATTAAGGGCGGTATGCCTGTTGGGAGTCGAACATGCGCGACATTCTTTCTAAGTTATGGGCCCTAAAATTTGAAGTCAATGCGGGCATGGGACAAAATTTCTGGATAAATAACATTCCAGCTTTGAATTGATGGAGGCAGACATGCCGGACGGGAGGGTGCTTTTTTAGTGACAACGGGCGAGAACAGGTGATACATTTATGGCTTATTCATTATGCAACGCAAAAGTGCCTTCTCCCGCAGACTCCCCGATCTGGTCACTGAGGAACTGGTAGCAGTTCTTTCCAAGAAGGGGGCTTCCTTTGAGTTCAAGCAACTCTTCGATGTCGTTCACGACCGTTTGAAGAAGCGCAATGCCGCAAGTGGTGGAGAGGAAATGCTCCGCCTGCGTGCTTACGAGAAGCTTCAGCATCTTGTTTCCCGCAACATGGTGAAGAAAAGCGGCAAGAAGTATAAAGGCCTTGCCTCCTTGGCCAATGCGATCGCACCCGAGGAACCGCTTCCTGCCCCTCAGGTGCCAGGAGTTGTTTCCATCAAGCCTGCAACTGTTTCCGCAATCAAGAAACCTGCTACCAAGACTCCCACTAAAAAAGTTGCCGTCAAACCAGTCGCCAAAGCCGTTAAAGCTGCTCCTGCGAAGAAGACTGCTCCTGCACCCAAGCCTGTCGTCAAGAAAGCGATTGTGACAAAAGTCGTTAAGAAGGCTGCCGTAAAAGTTGTGAAGTCAAGCAAGGCGGTCAAGAAAGTCGCGAAGCGGTAAGCTTTAACGATTAACATTTAGCACGAAAGATTCCTTCATCTCATGGATAGCGCTCTGAGTAGTTACGGTTCCCTTCTGATTCATATCGGTGTCTGCGTGGCGTTGGCTCTGACAACTTGGATTGCCAGTTTGCTCCTTGGTCGCGTTGGTACCCGTTCAGGAGTAAAAGATGTCGCGTACGAGTGCGGCATGCTTCCGGAAAAGGGTGCCCAACCACGCTTCAGCGTTAAATTTTACTTGGTGGCGATGTTGTTCATTCTGTTCGATATTGAAATCGTTTTCCTCTATCCTTGGTCAATCGTTTATCGTGAGTATTTGTTGCAGTATGGAATCGGCATCCTTTGGACCCTTGTCACCTTTTCGGTCATTCTTTTTGTTGGGTATATTTACGCCATCAAGAAGGGTGCGCTGAATTGGTCAAAGTAGGTTGGTTCAAGCGATTTCCCCGTTTGGGTTTGGTGGGAGGTCTTGGCCTTCTTCAGTATGCAGGTATTATGCATGTTCCAGTTTTTTGGAAGGGTGGCTGAGCACGGTTTGAGGCACTCGACTAGAAATCGAAAATGGGGTAATACCCACCGCGGGTTCGACTGGCATGCCATGATCAATGGCATTTGAGACAAGCGAAGCCAAACTCCAGAGCCCGCACAGCGAGTATCATCCCGTCCCGCAGAGGAGGGGGAGAACCCAAGTAACAGGCAAAACTTGACCTCTTTCAGTATGCAGTTATTGTGCACGTCCCAGTTTTTAGGAAGGGTGGCTGAGCCCGGTTTAAGGCACTCGACTCGAAATCGAACGTGGGGTAATTCCCACCGCGGGTTCGACTGGCATGCCATGATCAATGGCATTTGAGATAAGCGAAGCCAAACTCCAGAGCCTCGCACTGCGAGGATCATCCCGCCCCGCAGGGGAGGGTGAGAACCCAAGTAACAGGCAAAACTTGACCTCCTTCAGTATGCAGTTATTGTGCACATCCCAGTTTTTAGGAAGGGTGGCTGAGCCCGGTTTAAGGCACTCGACTCGAAATCGAACGTGGGGTAATTCCCACCGCGGGTTCGAATCCCGCCCCTTCCGCCATTTTCCATGTGCTCCTTTTTTCAATTTAAGAAGAGGACGTTCAAGCCGGGATGTGACGTCATCGGTCGCTCGGAACGGGGGATTGAGCGGCATGTCTGGGCCGGTTTTGCCCGTAATGAATCTCTGGAATGGTGGCTCCGCAATGGGGGGCGACTTCTGGAACTTCCCGTTGATCGCTTCGCGGAACGATCCGATTTCTCCCGAAAGCCGGTCTGGGATGATGTAACAGAGGGACTTTTTTTACGGGGGGTGATCCACGGACAAGTTTCGGAATACTCATCGCATCCGCTGCAAAAACCGGTTTTCCCGCTTGTGAAAATCATCACACGGGCAGCCACGAATGTGGAGATGCAGCGCTTTCAGCATTCCAGAATGCCGCTGATTGGGGCACCGCTTTTCGGATTGGCAACTGATTCCAGGATCGATCAAATCTTTGCTGATTTTTCATCACAGGAGTCTTCACAGTCAGAACTTTTTTAATCCGATCCATACTTGGCATCCGGGTTTCCCCTTTTTACTCTTCGACACATGAAGTTTTCCCAGCGCCCCCTTGCACTTGCCTTTGTATTATTCTGCGTCGCCGCTTCTTCCTGCAATAAAAAGCAGGAGGTTGGCATCCCCGTTGGTCAGTTCGCCTCGCTGACAGGCGGGCAGGCGACCTTCGGTCAGAGCACGGACAAGGGCGTTCAGCTTGCCCTTGATGAAATCAATGGCTCGGGCGGAGTGCTGGGCCAGCCGATTCGGATGATCACCAAGGATAATCAGTCGAAGCCGGGTGAGACTTCAACGGCCGTGAGGGAGTTGATCACCCGGGACAAGGTGGTTGCCCTCATCGGTGAAGTCGCTTCGGGGCGCTCCCTGGAGGCTGCCCCGATAGCGCAGCGGAGCGGAATCCCCATGATCTCCCCGGCTTCAACCAACGAAAAGGTAACTGAGACCGGAGATCATATCTTCAGGGTCTGCTTCATCGATCCTTTCCAAGGAACGGTCTGTGCAAAATTTGCGAGTAAACTCGGGGCAAAGAAGGCGGCCATCATCACCGATGTCTCCAAGGATTACAGTCTCGGACTTGCCAAAAGCTTCAAGCAGGAGTTCCTCAAGGAGGGGGGCGTGATCACGGGAGAGCAGAGTTACAGCGGCGGGGACAAAGATTTCAGCGCCCAGTTGACCGCGATCAAGTCGGCGAATCCCGATGTTGTCTTCCTGCCCGCCTACTACACCGAGGCGCCTCTGATTATTCGACAGGCTCGTCAGTTGGGAATCACCGTTCCCTTCATCGGTGGCGATGGTTGGGATTCCTCGGAACTTGTGGGTGTCGGCGGAGCGGCCGTTGAGGGGTGCTATTTCTCCAACCACTTTTCCAATCAGAGCACAGATCCTCAGGTCGTGGCTTTCGTGGATGCCTACCGCAAGAAATACAATCAGGATCCCGACGCCATGGTGGCTCTCGGTTACGATGCCTTGCGCCTCTTGGCCGATGCCATGAAGCGTGCCGGCACGACTGATCCGGCAAAGGTCAATGCAGCCATCGCGGCGACGAAGGATTTCCCGGGCGTTACGGGCAAGATCACCCTTGATGAGCATCGCAACCCGACCAAGCCCGCAGTGATGCTTCAGGTGAAAAACGGCAAGTTCACCTACGTCGAAACGATCGCTCCCTGATTTGATTTACGGCCTCCTAAGAAATTCTTAGGGGGCGTTATTAAGGGGTCGCATTCTCGGGTTTGTAAGATTTGCCGATCGATAGAAAAAGCGGGCTTCTCGTACCAGGTATCAAGACAGGGTATTGTGTGGAAAACTCGGAGAAGAGATCCTGAGAGCAGTTATAGATGCGAGGCCATGCTGCGAGCAGGGCTGTCTTTCCAGCCCATTCCCTGTCACTGATCCAGGGAAAGCGTGAGCGGCCATGATCCGGCAGCCAGAGGAGGGGCTCCAGCGACGGGGCGTAGAATGCCATCACTCCAGTGAGTTGGTAGGTGGAGAGGCAGATAAAGTCGGCTCCCGAGATGCGGAAGTTTTCCTCGATGGTCTTTGCCGCAGCCTCGGGCCCCAGGAACTCTTCAATGCGGGTTTGAAAATCGGATAATCCCTGTTTCGCCGGAGCCTCAAGCAGGGACAGACCCGGAACTTTCCCCATAAAGGAAAGGTCGGGAGAGAAGTTCCTGATGGAGAGCGGTGAGTTCTTGGGGAGCAGCAGGTTGGAGACGCCGAGAACGGCTCCCAAGTCGGCAATCAATAGCACAATGATGGCTGTCTTCCTCCATCCCGCTCCGTAATTCTCCCAGTCTCCCGCAACCATGATTAAAGCCGTGACAAACGCCGCCATCGGCCAGTTTGCCTCGATGTGAGCCTTGGCGGCCGAGTATCCGAAGAAGACCACGACGATCCAGAAAAAGACTCCCAAGAAAAGGAAGCGCGAATCCTTCATGCGTGTTGCGGCTGTCCGGAAGCAGAGAAGCCCCAGAATCGGAGAGACCAAGACAATCAGGAAGGCACTGTAGTCGCTCAGGTTCTGAAAATTGATCAGCGTTCGATGCTCGTTTCTAAATCCATGATGGAGTTGATGGGTGAACGAGACCCAGTCGTGCTGGCTGTTCCACCAAAGCACGGGGAGGAAGATCACCGAGGTCAGTACTCCTGCGATCATGACACCAGGCAGGAGTGTGCGGCGTTTGCCGGGACTCAATACCCAGAGCATCAGAAGAGCCCCAAAGAAGAGAACCATCGTATACTTGGAGAGCATTCCGATGCCTGCTGCCGTGCCGGCCGCAGCCCACCATGCCAAGCTACCTCCATCACGATATCCCTTCCAGGCAGACAGCACTGCACAAGCCCATGCCGGGATGAGGAAGGTGTCGGGAGTCATCAGTAGGGCATTGCCGGCGAAGATCGGGGCCAGAAGTAGAAGGACGCCAGCTCGGTTTCCCGCCTCTTGACCGAAGAGATCTTTTCCGAGTTCCCTACCTGCCAATGCTAGAATGATCCCCCCAACAATGGCCCAGATCCTGACGGCGAGAGTTGTGTGTCCCAGAAGCATGCGCGCCGAAGCGATCAACCAGGCGGTGAGGGGAGGATGGTCGAAATAGCAGGCTTGGGGGTGGAGTGACCATTCCCAGTAGTAGCACTCATCGAAAATCAGGCCCAACTTCGAGGCGGCGAGGACCTTCCAGAGGGTCACGAGAGCGAGGATCCCCCAAAACCACCGGGTAGAGTTCATCCAAGAGAGGGATGGGGTGGAGTTGGATGAGTGAGGGGATCTGGACATGAAAACCTCGTGACGTGGATGCGGAGGATGGATTTACGATCCAGTGAGGTCAAAGAGAATGTTGAGAAAGGCTTCACTCTAATAACCTTTTCGCTGTTCTTTCAGTTGACCCGATGGAAGCGATCCTGCATAGTCAACAACCCCGACATACTGTCTTGGAATACTTCCTGACCAGTGCGTCGGGAATTTCTATTGCCATGAACTCTGAATTTATTGCCATGCTCGATTACCTCGAGCGTGAAAAAGGTATCAAGCGCGAGACCCTCATCGAGGCGATCTCCTCGGCCCTTGTGGCCGCTTCCAAGAAGAGCTTCTCCTATTCCCGCGATGTGCGCATTGATATCAATCCGAAGAGTGGAGCGATTCGTGCCTTTGCCAAACCTCTGGTGGTCGAGACTGTCACCAACCCTCAGGAGGAGGTCACTCTAGCCAAGGCTCATTTGGTCAATAAGGAAGCTCAGGTTGGTGAAGCGGTTGAGATCGAGGTGACTCCCCGCGACTTCGGACGCATTGCAGCTCAGACTGCCCGTCAGGCGATTGCTCAGCGTATCCGCCAGATTGAGAAAGAGATGATCTACGAG
>CAIKYN010000292.1 GCA_903831635.1 uncultured Spartobacteria bacterium | reverse complement strand
GGCTCTTCATCGGTTCCCGTGATCTCCAGAAGCGTCGGACCCTCGGTCCTGATCCTACGTCGGCCGAAGGCGAGCTTCCCTAGCTCCACAACCCCCCAGAGCATGAAGAAGCCCAGTGCGGCTCCGAGCAGTGAGAAAAGGAAACCCTGCCACCAGATACCCGTTCCCATCATTCCCGGAACGAGCAGGGAGCAGACCACTCCGGCAAAAATCCCCCCTTTGGTGATCTCATCCGGGATAATCAGATGGTCGAAGTCGATGAAGGTCGCCGCAACCAGCAGCGAGAGAAAGAGCCAGAAGACCGGTGCATCCGGCAAGCCGAAGCGTCCCCAGGCGAGCAGGTAGAGTAGCGCTGTCAGCAACTCGACCAGCGGATAGCGGATAGCGATCGGCATGGCACAGCCTGAGCAGCGACCTCGCAGAAGTACCCAACTGGCCACCGGCAGGTTCTCATGCCAGGGGATCGTTTTGCCACAGCTGGGACAGAAGGACCGCTTGGGGTTCAGTAGCGAGATGCCGAGGGGCAGGCGGTGAATGACCGCATTCAGAAAAGATCCCGTGATCAGCCCAAGCAGGCCGACGGCGATCCAGGAGACCATCGCGAGAGAAGCGGAAGCCGGGCCGATCAATTCCTCAACGATTCAAGTATTCAGTGCGGGTGCTTACTCCCGGGGGAGTCGTTCCTCGACGATCTCGCAAAGGACATGGAGCAGGAACTGTTGGGCTTCCTGGATTCGGGCGGTCTCAATCCCGGGAACGAGCAACTCGATATCGGCGGCTCCCTTGGTGAAGCCGCCTCCCTTACCCAGGAAGGCGATCGTCTTCACCCCGTGCCTGCGGGCCTCCTCCAGAGCTGCCAGAATATTCCGGGACTTGCCACTCGTTGTGATCACGATCAAGACATCGCCCGGCTTCCCGAAGGCGGCGACCTGACGGGCGAAGACCTCGGTGAATTCGTAATCATTCCCGATCGCCGTCAGCAAACCGGCATCGACCGTGAAGGCCATGGCCGGATAGGGACGGCGGTCCTCCTTGAAGCGGCAGGTGAACTCCGTCGCCAGATGGGCGCTGTCGCTGGCGCTTCCGCCGTTGCCGCAGAACATCAGCTTGTTGCCGGCCAGCAGCGCGTCACCGGCCATGGCGGCGGCTTTTTCCAGATCGGCCTGCAGTGGAGGCAATGCCTGGAGGACTTCCTGAAGCGAGTGAAGGGAACTTTGGAACTGGCTCATCTAGGGGACATTGGAGAGGAGGGTGAAAGGCGTCAAGAGCAGCATCGTCCCCCTCCTCTTGCTTCCTCCCGGTGGATTGACAGCGTACGAGGCAACCGCTTTGATCGACGCTTTATGGGCGTTCCCACCGAAGTTCTCCATCACCGTATCCGGCATGGCATATCGTCCATGGCTCCGGCACTGGCTTTCCTTGCCCTTCTGCCGTTTCTCCTTCTGGGAGGATGCGCCACGAGCCAAGAGCCTCCTCAGGTGAAACTGGATCAGGCAAACGTCCTGCCACTCTCGATTAACCCGGCCTTTACCTTCCGGAAAGAGACCCAGTTCCTGAATGACCCCGCCCTCTTCCAAAAGGAGGCTGG
>CAIKYN010000291.1 GCA_903831635.1 uncultured Spartobacteria bacterium | reverse complement strand
GGGCGCAAACAGATTCCCTTCACCGCAGATTCCGAACTCTCGGGGTTGATGAAGACCTCGGGACTTCGTTTCACCGGATACTTGAGTGATGAGGAATTGGCGAATGCTTATGCTGGTGCAGAGGCTTTCTGCTTTCCCTCCCTGGAGGAGGGATTCGGTCTCCCGGTCCTTGAGGCAATGAGTCTCGGTTGCCCAGTCCTCACCTCCAACACCTCCTGTCTCCCCGAGATCGCAGGACCCGCTCTACAGGTTGATCCCTACTCTGTGGAGGCGATTGCGAGAGGATTACGGCAGATCCTTGAACTCACTTCCTCCGATCGCGAGCAACTCAGCACCGCAGGAAAAACCTGGTGCGATGGCTTCACCTGGGAAGACTCGGCCAAGAAGTACCTAGCCCTCTACCGCGAGCTCAACCGATAAGTGTTCGCGCCAAGTTATGGCCACAAGATGCACAGAATGCACACCCTCCCATTGATCCCCTTCATCCCCTTCATCCCTGTAAATCGTTGCCCTGCTCAACTCTCTGTTTCCTACCCCGCCAGAGCTTTTCGATATTCGGCAAGCACCGGGGCATAGCATGCCTCATGGGAAAACTGCTTCTCAATGAGATGGCGGTGATTGGTGGCGATCCCCTCAGGATGGGCCCGGACCTCTGCAATGAGTGCAGTAAGTCCTTTTGTTAGCTCCTCAACCTCTCCCACATCAGCGGTCCAGCAATGCGAGAGGCCAAGTCGTGGGAGTGCAGTCATTCCAGGTGGCAGCGTCGTAACCAGGGGCAATCCACAGACTGCTGCTTCAAGAAAGACAAACGGAATCCCAGCCTCGTAGCGTGATGTCAGCAGGAAACCATCGAGGGCTTGATAGAAGGGAAGCGTCTCCTCTAGGTAGTGGAGCCTCACGATCTGTGAAGTGACTCCCTCACTCAAGGCCTCTCCTTCCAGTTCCTTGACCAGATTACCCTCTCCTAGGTCGACAAAGCAGAGATCAGGCATCTGATGGAACAATGGTTCCAGCGCTTTGATGGCGGTCATCGGATCCTTTTGGAAGACGAGGCGTCCCGAGGTCCCGATGATGATTCCCTTTTCGGGAAGGCCGAGTGCCTGACGAGCCGCCCTTTTCTCCGCTGGGCTTGCTGGAAGGAAATGCTCCACGAGTACCGGATTCGGGATGATTGGTCCTCTTCGTATGCTTCCCAATACCTCCCGGGCAAAACGCGCCTCATCCTCCGAGATATTGATCGTGATCGCACGGGGTGCCAGGCAGCGCTCAAGTAGGTCAAAGAACCCCGCAAGAAGACCAGTGCGTCCCATGCCGTAGTAGGCATTGGGCGTGTAGAAGACCGGTCTCTTCGGCATAGACTTGGTCAGTATCCTGACAAGGGCTCCCGCCTTCGAACTGTGGGCATGAATCACATCAGGGCGTACCTTTGCGATGAAGCGTGAGAGCATCCATGTAGCTCTCAGATCGGAGAGCGTCGGACGATTAATCGTCCGCAGGTTCAGTACCTCCCCTCCATGCTGCTCGATCTCCTTGATCAAAATCGGCAGTCCCGGACTCGGCCTCCGGTCCGAGTAAGCCATCGCTACTGAAACACCCTGTCGGTGGAGGTAGCGGACCAAGCCCTCCACCTGACGGAAGACACCCGCAAATCCTGGTTCGACGACAATGAGGACTTTCATGTTGTGGGAAAGAAGCGCCGGGCTAGCTGATGACCGAGGCTATTGAATGGCAACTCCACGAAGCGGCGGAAGAGCGCAGCGATCGGCACCGTCACAACAATCGAGAGGAGAAAGAGAATCAGTGCAGGCAGGATCGCTGGATGGATCACGAGCAACTTCGGCATCAGATGCCCCAACATCACAAAAGAGAGCAAAAGGATCGGCAGGTTGATCAGGTAGAAGCTGAAGGAGATCATCCCCAGAAAATGGAGCGGGCGGCTCTTTAGCAGTGTGAGGAGTCCTGGCCAGTTGCAGGGAATAAGAAGCATCAGGATCGCCCCGAGAATGATAGATTCAGTGATGTAGTTGAATTCATGCCGGATCGAGAAGAGCCAGAGTGCAATCCCCAGAGCCAGCAACAGCTTCGTCTTTCCCTCTGCAGGTGCTCGGAAGAACGGTTCCACGAGATGAATTAGATATCCGATATAGAAGGCAAAGAGGGGGGCGAGCCAGTAACGGGTGCTCCCATCGGCGCGGTAGGCGAAGCAGAGGAAGAGAGCCGCTACGATCAGGAGGGGAAGCGGGCGTCTCCTGGGAAGAAGCATCAACCAAGGAAGAAGAAATGACCCCATCAGCTCGATAATGATCGTCCAGAGTGGAGGATCGAGGCGTCTGTCCAGAAGCAAGGCATTCATCACATACGCTTGGAATCCCGTAACCGAGCGCGCCTTCATCACCTGCTCCCGAAACCAGGCCGTCGAATTAGCGAGATCGGGAATCTCCCGATAGTAGAGCGCTATCAACGCCGCTAGGAGGACCGCCAACAAGACCGCCGGATAGATTCGGAAGAACCGCTTCACATAGTAGGGTGGGATCGCGGTCAGTCCGATCTTCCCTGCTTGGATCGTATTAGGTGAATGGGGTGATTTAAGTGATGCATGTTCGATTGAACGGCAGAGCACGAAACTGCTCAGCAGGAAGAAAAAGACCACCGCAGACTCACCCGCCATACGATAGATGAATTCATTACCCGGAATCCCATGAAAACTATAGAGGGCATGATGGAGGCAAACCCCAAGTGCAGCGATACCACGGAGCGCATCAAGGTGGGCGATCCTGTCGCCAGAGGTGCTAGACGTACTAGACGCTTG
>CAIKYN010000290.1 GCA_903831635.1 uncultured Spartobacteria bacterium | reverse complement strand
GTACCCAGCCTCCCATGGCTGCATTCGTCTACCTCAGGATATGGCTGAAATCATCTATTCCAATGTCGGACTGAATACCCCTGTCACGGTGGGGGATTAGAAGTAAGCGGTAAGTTCAGCGGAGCAGGAGACTCCAGTTTCACCCAAGTTACTCGATGGAGGAGGACATCAACTCCATGTGGTCCTCAAAATCCGAGTCCGAGGAGGTATAGGAAATGGAGGAAATAGAGGAATGCGAGGATCTCGGTATTCCGAAGCCGTGTAGGGAGATGAGAGCAACAGCTGCCAGTCCTACCAAGGGGACAGGCATGAGCCAGCGAAAGAGAAGAGTCCGTGTGCGCCATTCCCCGTGTGTTTTTGCCTGAACAACCGTTCGTGTAGCGAACCAAGGGGAGGGG
Source organism: uncultured Spartobacteria bacterium (assembly GCA_903831635.1). GTDB lineage: Bacteria > Verrucomicrobiota > Verrucomicrobiia > Chthoniobacterales > UBA6821 > UBA6821. The sequence continues at coordinate 2,223 of CAIKYN010000290.1, read as the reverse complement.
ATGACGGGATATGTCTTAGCATCAACGGATAGGAGATCCCAAAGCCGATCATGTTGGGGATCAGCTTCCTGACCTTGACTGCTATGTTGAAGATCTTCTTTCATGCGGCCGATGTGAGATTAACACCTGACTCCTGCAATGGTTGCAAAAAAAGAGGGCTCATGATCATGAGCCCTCTTCTTTTAAAGAGTGTAATTGCTACCTCACATATCCTTCGGCTCAAGGAATCCCTCGAGCTGACGTAGACGGGTGGGGTGGCGCATCTTACGAAGGGCTTTGGCCTCGATCTGACGGATACGCTCACGAGTGACCTTGAACTGCTTACCCACTTCCTCAAGTGTTCTGGAATAGCCGTCCACGAGTCCGAAGCGCTGCTCGAGAACCTGACGCTCACGCTCGGTGAGTGATTCCAGAACATCCTTGATCTTCTCCTTAAGTAGGACGATCGCGGCCATGTCGGCGGGATTCTCTGCGGACTTGTCCTCAATGAAATCACCGAAACTGGTGTCATCACTATCGCCGACGGGTGCCTGAAGCGAAATCGGTTGCTGGGCCATCTTAAGCACGGCCTGAACGCGTCCCACAGGGAGTTGGATCTCGTCAGCGATTTCTTCTGCGGTAGGTTCGCGGCCATACTCCTGCACAAGCTGCTTCTGAACACGGATGAGCTTATTGATCGTCTCGATCATGTGAACAGGAATACGGATCGTGCGGGCCTGATCGGCAATCGAGCGGGTGATGGCCTGACGAATCCACCAGGTGGCATAGGTCGAGAACTTGTAACCACGGCGGTACTCGAACTTCTCCACAGCCTTCATGAGTCCCATGTTTCCTTCCTGAATGAGATCAAGGAAGGAGAGCCCCCTGTTGGTGTACTTCTTGGCGATCGAAATAACGAGACGCAGGTTGGCCTCGACCATCTCGGTCTTGGCGCGAAGAGCCTCGCGGAAATGACGTTTTAACTCGCGGTGACGCTCGTGATAGCTCTCGATCGTCATCCAATTCCTGCGGTGCGCCTCATCGATCTGGGCGGCAAGGGAACCGACATGACGTTTGTGCTGGGCGTCCTGGTCCTTCTTGGAGGCATGTTTCTGATGCTCATTCCGAAGAGAGAGAAGCGTCTTGAGATGATCGTCCGCGTGGGTGACGAAGTCCTCGACGATCTTCGACTTGAAAAAGAACTTGGGATAGATCTTCACGACCTCCTCAATGTGCTTCTCAAAGACCACCACATCATTGGCAGCAGGTGATTTCTTGGCGGGAGCGATCTTCTGGACGTAATGATCCGAAACGATGTCGGAAAGGCGCTGGAGCTGCTGGCTAAGACGTGGGAGAAGCTTCAGATAACGCTCACGGCTCTCGATTTTCTTATCTTGAATGACGCGATCAAAGCGCTCGCGTGAATCGAGTAGACGCTGGGACATGTCAAGGTGCGCATGAGCAATGAAGCCGAAGCGGTAAAGGACATCCTGCATCCGGATCTCAGCTTCTTCGATACGCTTGGAAATCTCGACTTCCTGCTCGCGAGTCAGAAGGGGAACCTGCCCCATCTGCTTGAGGTACATCCGGACGGGATCATCTAGGATGTCGAGGCGCCCATCGGCCTTCTCATCCTTGTCATCCTTTTCCTTGTCATCCTTCTCCTCATCGTCGGGACGCTTTGGTTCTTTGACCCGGTCGACTTCGGAGGCATCGATGATATCGACCTCAACGGCTCGAAGTTGGGAGAGGATTGAATCGATCGTCTCCGGATCGTTCATTCCCTCTGGGAGATGCTCGTCGAGATCCTCGAAAGTGATGTAACCCTGCTCCTTGGCCAACTTAAGAAGTTCGCGAATCTTTTCCTGGAGAAGTTTCTGAGCTTCCACCGCATTGGCGGGAGCCTGTCCCGAGATCGAGAGAGAAAGACCACTCTTTCCACCCTTGGGTTCTTTTGTCTCCTTGGCGCTGGTAGCCTTGGTAACAGGGGGCTTCAGCGTGGGCGCTTTGGCCACGACGGGAGCCTTTTTGGCAGGGACAGCAGCTATCTTGGAAGCTGGCTTTTTAGCCGGAAGTGGCTTTTTGACAGCTGTTTTTGAAGCATTAGCAGATTTGGGCGCGGGCTTCTTAGCCGGTGCTTTTTTGGCTGCAGGGGTGGGCTTGACGGGCTTTCCGGAAGGTTTCCGGGACGAGGAAGGTTGGGATTTTTTTTTCAACGGAGCGCAGTTGGTACCGAAGTCGCGG
>CAIKYN010000289.1 GCA_903831635.1 uncultured Spartobacteria bacterium | reverse complement strand
GACTTTCCCCTCGCTCTTGAAGGGCTCACCCTCCACACGGGTGATGCGGGTGGTCACATCAAAGCGGGCGGGAGGATAGAAGACTGCGACGAAACGCTGAGCGACCATCTGAAAGAGCTTTGCCTCAACTTCGTCGAGCCCGGCGATGGAGGCGCCGGTTGGGATGATTGCATGGTGGTCGGAGACCTTGGCATTGTTGAAGACCTTGCCGGTCTTGATGACCCAATTCTGCTCCAAAGCATGAGCCGCATGCTTGCGCAGCTCCTTGTCTTCGAAAGACTTAAAGGCTGCTTTTACAGCGGGGAGATTATCCTCGGGCAGGTAACGGGAGTCGGTACGGGGGTAGGTGAGCACCTTGTGATGCTCGTAAAGGCGCTGGGCCAGCTGGAGCGTGCGCTTGGCGCTGAATCCAAAGCGGCCGTTGGCCTCACGCTGGAGGGTGGTCAGATCATAAAGGAGTGGTGCAGCCTGACTTGTCGACTTCTTGGTCTCCTCGACAACACCTGGCTTGCCTTCGCACTTGGCGCGGATTGCCTCGGCACGCGAGTGATCCCAGAGACGCTCAGCTTTCTTGTCTGCCGAGTCGGCTTCCCCTTCGGATTTCTTAAAACCCTCGTCGAACCAGCGGCCATGATAAGTCCCGGCGGCCACGGAGAAGACAGCATGGACCTCAAAGTAGGTCTTCGGCACGAAGGCGCGGATCTTCTCTTCGCGCTCGACCAAGATCGCAAGCGTCGGGGTCTGGACGCGGCCAACAGGTGTCAGCTGGAAGCCACCCTGTCCGGAGTTCACCGCGGTGAGGGCTCGGGTGCTGTTGATCCCGACAAGCCAGTCGCTCTCGGAGCGGCAGACGGCTGCCGCCGCGAGTGGCTGCATTTCGGCATCGTCGCGCAGGTGGGCAAAGCCCTCCTGGATCGCCTCCTTGGTCATCGACTGGAGCCAGAGTCGCTTCACCGGCTTTTTGCAGCCGGTCAACTGGATGATGTTGTGAAAAATAAGCTCTCCCTCACGGCCGGCGTCGCAGGCATTGATGACTTCCGTGACTTCTGGCTTCTTGAGTAGTCGCTTGACCACGGCAAGCCGGTCTGCGGAGCGTGCAATCGGCTGCAGCTCAAATTCCTCGGGAATGATCGGCAGGGCATCGAGCTTCCAGGAGAGGCCTTTGCCCCCGGTCATTTTATTGGGGAGGCAGAGCTCTACCAAGTGACCCACCGCCGAGGTGATGATGTAGTCATCCACCTCAAAGAACTCGGCCCTTGCGGCCTTTCCTCCCAAGGCTCGGGCCAGATCTGCGGCAACGCTTGGCTTTTCGGCGATGACTAGGGTTTTGGACATGGAAAGAGATGGATGAGACCGAAAACTTGAAACCAGCGTGGAAAATTAGATCAGTTTGAGGAACCGGTTGCCGGGTTGTGAGCGAACATGGCGACCTAACTCAAGGGCGAGCAACCTAGAAGAGACCGTCGCCGCTGGCAAACCGGATTTCGCAATGATTGTGTCCACAGGCGTCGCATCTTCCCCAATAGCCTCGTAAACCAAGAGCTCCTCACCGGAGAGTTCCACCTTCGGGCGGCTGCGCGAAAGCTCGGGCGGCGTTGCAAAGATCATGGGGAGATCGGCCAGAATATCACCCGCATCGATCACGAGCTTGGCCCCCTGTTGGATCAGGCGGTTTGATCCGAGGGTGCCAGGGTGATCGATGCGTCCGGGCACTACATAAAGGGAGCGTCCTTGATCCCCAGCCTCCCTGGCGCTGATGAGCGCGCCGCTGTTCAATCCCGCCTCCACGACAAGTAGGCCAAAGGAGCATCCGCTAATGATCCGGTTCCGCTTCGGGAAGGTCTGCTTGGTCGGAGTGGTTCCCATGGGAAATTCGCTGATCACCGCGCCGTGTCCTTCAACGATTTTTTCTGACAAGGGGATATTCTCCTCGGGATAAAGGTGAGCGAGTCCGCTGCCCAGAACGGCGACTGTCCGCCCATTGGCGGCAAGAGCTGCCTGATGAGCGGCTGTATCGATGCCGCGTGCCAGCCCGCTGTAAATCGTCAGCCCGGAGTAGGCAAGCTGGTAGCCAAGCTTCTTCGCGGACTCCAAGGCGTAGTGGCTTGCCTTCCGCGTGCCAACGATGCCGATGCCGTTCCGCTGGTCCTTCTCTTCCAGTTTCCCCAAAACATAGAGCACGATCGGCGGATCGTGGATTTCTTTTAGGAGTTCAGGATACTCGGCGTCAGACCGAGTCAGGACACGGGCCCCAGCCTTCTCGACCAAAGCCATCTCGGCATCCAGGTCGGCGTGCTCATTCCATAAGGTGATGATGGAGGAAACTTCAGGTCCGATCCCTTCCACGGTTCGAAGATCGGAGCCAGAGGCACTCAGAATGGCAGAAAGAGATCCGAAGCGCTCCGCCAACCTTCGTGCCCGTACGGGTCCTACTTGGGGCAGCATATTCAGGACGATGGCTGCTTCCGTGTCGGTCATGGGGGAATAAAGGTTGTTAGCGGTTTAGGCTGAAGGCTCTTAGGTCAGAGCCGTCTGAGACACTCGACTCAAGCACAGAAAACTCAAGGGCCTTTCCGAAAGAGCGGGCCAATCTACCTCCGAAAAAGCTAGAGCCTAGCTCAGCTCCTTGAGGACTGTGGTGAGGTAGACCGGCTCGGGATGGGTTTTGCGGTATTTCGTAATTTCGCTGCGGTTAAGCACCTGGAAGCCATAACGCTCAAAGACGCGTGCTCCGCGCCGTGCTTCAAAGGTTACCACTTGGCCGTAGACTTGGCGCACCCCCTTGCTGCGGAGGTGATCCAGATAGCTGTTCATCAGCTTGGTGCTGTGGGCGAGCCCCTGCGCCTCAGGCAGGATATTGAAGTGGAAGTGGGCGCTGCGGCGGGGAGCCTGCGGAACCTCCTTCCACGAGGTGCGTAAGATCCAACCGATGAAGTCGCGAGTGGCCTTATTGTAGAAGGGGTACTTTGCCATCCCGCGGGTGAAGAGATGGATATTGTTGAAGAAGTTGAAGAGCTGCTGTCGGAAGGGACGGTAGGAGCCTAGAAGATATCCCTTCACAACGCCTTCTTGCTCAAGCACGAACGAAGACTCCGGCTCGATGTCGGTGTAGTACCGGGTTAGGTAGTCGGCAAAAATTTCCCGATCCTCGAAGACAGGATCGATCGCCTTACCCAGAAAGCCGGTCTCACAGCAGAGATGACGCACGGCCTTGCGATCGCGGGACTCAAAGCGGCGGATCACGACGCCGTTTTTAAAAGATGAAATCGGCTGGGCTGCTGTAGATACGGAAGACACCCTATGGGTTGTACGAGGCGATCACCTCCCGGTAAATCGCAAAGAGACGCCCGAAGACCTCGCTCCAACCATAGCGGCTTCCCACGAAGGCCGAGGCCCTAAGGCCGGAGGCGGCAAGATCCTGATTTGCGACCGTTCGGATCGCCTCCGCCAACGCCTCCGGGTTGTTCTCGACGGACCAGTTGTGCAGGCCGCTGAAGTTGATGGCATCCATGTAGCTGCCACGGATTCCGACAACGGGCGTTCCGCAGGCTTGGCTCTCGAGAGT
>CAIKYN010000288.1 GCA_903831635.1 uncultured Spartobacteria bacterium | reverse complement strand
TCAGCCCCTGATTGCCCGCACAAACTCCTCGAAAAAGGGAGCAGAATCATGAGGGCCTGGTGATGCCTCAGGATGGAACTGGACGGCGCTCACATTTTTGGTGCGATGCTTGATTCCCGCAACCGTTCCATCATTGAGATGGCGATGGGTAATCTCCAATTCGGCAGGAAGTCCCTCCTCTTTCACAGCATAACCGTGATTCTGTGAAGTAATAAGAACGCGGCCTGTTCTCAGATCTTGGACCGGCTGATTCGCTCCTCGATGACCAAACTTGAGCTTGAATGTGGAGGCACCAAACGCAAGTGAAAGGATCTGATGACCAAGGCAGATGCCGAAAACGGGCTTCACTTCAGCAAGCCGGCGGGCCGTCTCGTGCACTTGGGTCAGAACAGCCGGATCCCCGGGGCCGTTCGAGAGAAAGATGCCATCAGGCTTCAGAGAAAGAGCCTCCTCTGCCGACGTCGTGGAGGGGACGACCATGACGCGCACCCCATGGCAGCGGAGGAGTCGCAGGATATTGCGCTTCACTCCGAAGTCATAGAGGACAACAAGAGGCTCTTTTCCGCCGGCTGAATTTTTGGTCATTCCAAACTGGATGCTCTCTTTGCATTCAGGATCCCATTCATAAATTTCCTTGGTGGAGACCTCCCCCACAAGATCTAGTTCCTCGAGCCCAGGCGCACCTTTGGCACGAGCCACAGCAGTTGCCTCATCGGCTCCATCCGTGCTGAGGCAGGCTCGCATGGCACCCTGGGTCCGGAGATGACGGGTCAAGGAGCGGGTATCAATACCGCAAATCGCAGGAATTCCGTGACGGCGAAGATAGGACTGCAGATTCTCCGAGGAGCGCCAATTGCTTTCCAATCGAGAGAGTTCCTCGATGACAAATCCATTCACCTGAGGAACCGCGCTCTCGCCATCTTCGACTCCCGTACCGTAATTACCGATCAGTGGGTAGGTCATCGTTACGATCTGACCACGGTAAGAGGGATCCGTGAGCACCTCCTGATATCCACTCATCGAGGTATTGAAGCAAATCTCCCCGATGGCATTACCCGAAGCACCGATGGAAAATCCAGGGAAGATGCGTCCGTCTTCAAGGGCTAGGATCGCAGGAGATGGATGGGATGATGCAGGCATGTGTATTAGAGAAAAACTGAATAATCTCATCACGCACGCCTTCTCCATGCAATCAGATTACCAATCAAGAACAGGGCTTATCGCGAGGTTGCATGATCACATCTTCCTTTCTAAAATCAAAATTTCGTGTTTAGAAGATCTCCATTCTTTGCCCTCTTTTTTTGGGCTCTGATTTTCCCGCTCTTGATAACTCAAGGGCGGGGTGATGATTCCGTCATAGCTCCTCAAGGATTTTTCGCGCGTTTATTCCACTCCTTCCCATCGGTAGAGATTTTACCAGAGACATCCGCGATGACTGCGGATGGATTTGACTTCCCTGTGGCCCCCCCCGACGGGTCAGGTTTTTGCAAGTCCCGCGGATTCCGACCCCATGGTCATCTTGGAGAGGATTGGGTCATCGCCGGAGGAAAAGGGCAGGCATTCGGGCATCCCGTGCATTCCATCGGGAATGGCCTCGTTGTTCTGGCGCGTGATATCCGTGCTGACTGGGGAAATGTCGTGGTCATCAGACACGCTTGGATCGAGAACCGAAAAATTCACTTCACGGACTCACTCTACGGACATCTCGACAGGATCATGGTGAGGGAAGGACAGCAGGTAACACGAGGTCATCAGATCGGGACGATCGGAAATAATCATGGGATGTACCCTCCGCACCTTCACTTTGAGATGCACAAGGATCTAAGCATCGGGGTGAATCATGCAGGGGGAACCCGTGACCTGATCAGCTACTGGGTCCCCACTGATTTCATCCTGGCGCACCGCAATCTCCATGGCGGTGGGCATAATGTTCCGACCCCGGCGGCACACTTTCTGCTACCGACTGCCGAAAACCC
>CAIKYN010000287.1 GCA_903831635.1 uncultured Spartobacteria bacterium | reverse complement strand
CGCCGTGATCGGAACGCGGGGCTGATCCTTGCGGTCCTGACGGGCATAGCCGAAGAACGGGATCACCGCCGTGATTCGATCCGCACTGGCGCGGCGGACGGCATCCACCATGATGAGCAACTCCATGATGTTCTGATTGCTCGGGGGACAGGTCGGCTGAACGATGAAGACATCACGCCCACGGACATTGTCGTTGATCTTCACGAAGGTCTCGCCATCCGGAAAAGAACTCACCGTGGCATCACCAAGAGGTTGCCCGAGATACGCGGCGATATCGTGTGCCAGTTGGCGATGGGCGGAGCCGCTGAAAATCCGGAGTTCGGGTAAGCCTTTCATGAGATAAAGATGAGGTTACAGCCATCCACCCCGTACGCGCACGATAGAAATCCCCCCAAGGGATAATTTTTTTGATTCGCCCGATTCTCGTTTGAATGATCGTCCATCCACACCATCTTTCCCGCATGTTCCCCCCCATAGCATCACTCCCCTCATCCCCTTGGTTCACTCTACTCTGACCATGTTCATTGCCTTGGCGATCGCCGGAGTGTAAGAGCACACTTTTTAATCAGAGAGGCCCATCGCCTCTAGACCTTTATAGAAACATGGTGGACCGGGAAGGACTCGAACCTTCAACCAATTGATTAAGAGTCAACTGCTCTACCATTGAGCTACCGATCCATAACCTGCAAAAGGCAGGGTCGGTAGTTTTAGCTTAAGATATCCCCGCTGCAAATTGAAAAGTTTGGAAATGTTTTGATTTGCCGAGGGCATAACGGATGATGGGGCGAAGAGATGGCGACCAGCGCCCTCTTGTTCCGCTCCTAAAAACCCATGCGCTCCCTAACCGATCTCTCCAAGCTCTGCACCCTCTCTCTGTCCGTAGCCCTCAGTTCCACGCTGATGATCAGCGGTTGCGTCGCACCCGGTTATCCCTACGGCTACCCATACGGAGCGCCTGTTCCCACAACTCCTCCACAGCCAGTGCAAGTCGGTTCAGTGGTGCCACCCGAGGTTCAGCAAGTTCCAGCACCGGGAGTCGTGGTGGCTTCCGGCTATCCCTCGCCCTATCTCTATGCGCCTGCGCCAGCTCTGATAGCACCGACCTTTTATTTCGGCTATGGCAACGGCTATTGGTACGGCAATCGTTTCTGGCCATACCGTACGGGATGCGCTTTCTACGGAGGCCGTTACTATGGAGGCTACCGCACCAACTACTGGCACCGCGGATATGGAGGATGGCAAGGTGGTAATTATCATGGAGGCAATCAGAACTGGCAGGGCAACCGCGGCGGCTACGGCGGCACCTGGAACCGATAGAGTCTTCGACAGTTCAGACCCGTCTTTTGACTTGCCGGTAGGATTCGGCGCCGCATTACTGAATGGCTGAATGGATACCAAGACACTGTCCGACGCACACTTGATGAATCCGCTGGAGGAGCGGATCGGTTATAAGTTCCGTAACTCTCTCCTGCTCGCTGAGGCGCTGACCCATGCAAGCATCTCCCTGGAGAGGAAGGATTATCCCTTCGATAACCAGCGCTTGGAGTTCCTGGGTGATGCCGTGCTCCAGTTGGTGATCACGGAGGAGCTTTTTTTGCGATTCCCGGATTTCTCTGAAGGGCAGTTAACAAAGATCCGCACTCGTCTCGTCTCGCGCACGGCTCTCAAGGAACATGCCCGGACCCTGCGTCTTGGCGAGCATCTGATGATGGGACGTGGAGAGGAAGCCAGTGGCGGTCGCGACCGGGCCTCCACGCTCGGTGATTCCTTCGAGGCACTTGTCGGGGGAATCTATGTCGATGGGGGCCTCAAGGCAGCCAAGCATTTCATCCTCAAAGTCGCCGCGGAAAATCTGGAAACCGTCACCGCTGAACCCGAGGAAATCAACCCCAAGGGGAAGCTGCAGGAGCTACTCCAGGCCCTTGCCCCAAGCTCCCCTATCTACGAGTTGCTGGAGGAAAGTGGCCCGGAGCATCTCAAGCATTTCCGCTGCCAGGTTGTCTGGGAAGGAATGACCCTTGCCGAGGGATCAGGGCACAGCAAGAAGGAGGCGGAGGTCGCTG
>CAIKYN010000286.1 GCA_903831635.1 uncultured Spartobacteria bacterium | reverse complement strand
GAGCGAGATGAGCATCTTTTTCCGCGTCGGATTGAGCTGAAGTCTTCTGGCCACACGTTGGGCTGCAAGCGCGCTGGCCTCCTCATGATGTTTTGTATTTGCAGCCTTGCCCGTGTCATGAAGCAGCATGGCAAGATACAGGATCGCTGGATCTTCGAAGTTTCTAAAGAGCTTACGGTACCGGGAAAGCTTTTGCTCCTTTGTCAAAAGGAGCGCGTCAATTTTGTCGATGCAGAGGAGCGTGTGTTCATCGGCTGTGTACCGATGGAAGAATTCATGTTGAACCAAGCAGGTAAGGGGTTCGAACTCCGGCAAGTATTTGCCTAAAAACCCGAGATTGTGCATGAGACGGAGGATACGCCCTACCTCACCCTTCCTTGAGAGGATGGATAGGAAGACCGCGCGGTTCTCTTTATCATACTGAAATGTTCGGTCCACGAGGTTTAGCCTACGTTTCACGAGATCTTCCAGCTCCGCAGAGAAGTTCACATTGCGTGTCTGCGCGATCTGAAAAGCCCGCATGAGCCGTGCCGGCTCCTTGTTGAAAATATCCCTGGCTTTGGGAAATAGTTCCCCGTTTCTGATGATCAGTTCATCTAGGTTCTGCTGTCTGCCGAGGAGTTTATTCAGCAGATTCAAGGGGCTTCCCTGCTGCTCGCGAATTCTTCCGAGTGCCAGCGTGCTGATGAGGTGGATCGCGCGTGTATGGCTATAATAATCCCTCATGAATGCCTCACAGCGGCGGAGGATGTTTTTTTCCGGGTAGCCCAAGGCTGTAGCGACCTTTCCTTGGAGTTGGAGGGTAAGTTGTTCGGAGGCGCGCCCTGTCTGGTAGTGCATCTCCGTGCGAACCCTAAGTAGAAAATCCTGCGCTTCATCCAAGGTTTTTCGCTCCTTCTCCCTAAGGATCTTCTCTTCAACGAGTTTCTTGCCAGTATAGGCTCCCGAATGAAACATCCCTGTCCATAAAAGGTTCTGATAGTCTCTGAGGCCGCCGCAACCAGACTTGATATTCGGCTCCTGCATAAAGACGCTCGACCCGTATTTCGCCCGTAGATCCTTGAGATTATCGATACGAAAGGCGATGTAATCCTTCTCCTTCCCCTTGACGCAGGTGACTTCAAACTGACTCCGGAACTCTTGGAACAGTTTTTTATCTCCGGCAAGCCATCGACTCTCCAGCATCGCCGTCTTGGTCATCATGTCGGCGTTCGCCTGACTCAGCGCTCCCTGAACCGATCTTGTGGCATGACCCACCTTAAAACCGAGGTCCCATAATGCCATGAGGCAGGTCGAGATGATCCTCTCCATTCCCTCGGTAGGTTTATTCCCCTCATGAAGGAACGTGATATCCACATCGCTGAAGGGATTGAGTTCTCTCCGTCCATACCCACCAAATGCACTGACGAGAAATCCCGGAATTTCCTTTTCTCCACATTCTTTGCTCGTAGCAAACTGAAAAATCTCCCTCACCAGAATATCGACAATTTCGGTTCTTCTCCCCGCGATTTCTTTTCCACCTCCACCAGCGCGATGCCAAATCTTCAGTCTGTGCTCTTCCTTTTTGCGAAAGGATTGGAGTTTGGCAATGGGTAATTCTTTTTCCCCCACGAGGACATCCGAGAGCTTGCGCGCAACTTCCTTCTGAATTCTCGCGCGATGTTCCGAAAGCGGAATGATTCCTTCCATGAAGTGGTTCTCAGTTACTGAGTGGTGATGACAATTTCCACGCGCCGGTTGAGCTGTTGTTCAGCAACACTGCCGGTCGCGGGTGCCAGGAGATGTTTTTTTCCAAGTCCCGCCGTCGTGATCTGTTGTGGATTCAATCCGGCATTCTGGATCAGCCAAGCCTTGACTGCTTCAGCGCGTCTAAGACTGAGTTGATTGTTATAGTCGTCACTTCCGAAGGAATCGGTATGACCTTCAATCCGAAACGATGCCTGTCCATTCTTTCTGATAAGGTCACCGAGTTTTGAAAGGGACTGCGCTGCTTCCTTTCGCAACGAGTCAGCGTCATACTCAAACAGCAAATCTGTAGGCATAAGAATAGGAGCTGTCGTCGGAGAGATCGACGTCGTTCCATTCAACAACTCATCAAGATTGCTGAAATTGGTTGATGATCTTTCACTACTTGCTTGTCCCTCTTGTGCCATACTTCCGGCCCGATCCTGATTTCCATCCTTCGTCGTTGTAATGAGTGCTGGTCTATCAACTTTAGGCATTGGCTCCAACAGAGTCTCTGGAGGGGAAGGAACCTTCGAAAGTGCTGTATATGTCATGCTTTCTGAACCTGGAAGTTTTTCTACTGTCCTATTCACCCCCACCTCAGGGAGGTTTTCTTTGGGCTGTTGCATGACGTGTGGCTGATCCTGCAAGAGAGTCTTTTTATCACTCTCTGGACGATCCTGGGAAATGACGACCGTTTCATGCCGTTCCTTCTTCTCCATGATAGGATCAGTATCCTCCAAAGTTTTTGGATCGATCTCGACGCGTTTCATTCGGAAGGTTCTCGGCACGATCGTATCGTAATTGGCAGCAGAGAATCCTGGGAGGATCCATGTCCTTGATTTTCCCAGAAACAGAAGATGCACAAGGAGGGAGCAGAAGAAGCAGGCAACAAAGATCCAGACGAAAAGAGATCTTGTTACGGCCCGCGGTCTTTTTAACGATACGCTTCCCATGAGAGGTTCTTTTCTATTTGCTTGAAGCCGACACTGAAAGAATTCTTCGAGATCCTTTTAATGAAAACGTCCAAGACGTTGGCTTGTTCACATCATGGATTGATAAAAATTTCTTTGGTTCAGGTTCTTCTTAATAATAACTGTGTGAACAAGAGGATCTCATCACTTGCAAATCATTCTATCTTCGGTGCCTACGCCTAGAACGAGGAGTGTGAATGAAAAACGACCTGATGTGGTGAAGTGGATCAAATAATGTTTCATGGAACAAAGAAGACGCAGAGAACGCCATTCATCCACAAAGAATTCCCAAAAGAGTTCTCAAACAAAGAATCCCAATAATTAATACACAAGTATCTTTAATATAGAAACTTATATTAAAGTTCCATGTGGAACATAGCAAATGTACACCTATCCAGAGCAATACGATGTTGTGGTTATTGGTGCCGGTCATGCTGGCATCGAGGCGGCCTATGCAAGCGCACGACTTGGGGCAAAGACCCTACTTCTTACTCAGAATGCTGATACTATCGGACAAATGTCTTGTAACCCTGCCATTGGTGGATTGGCGAAGGGTCACATGGTTCGTGAGATCGATGCCTTGGGCGGGTTGATGGGTTTGAATACCGATGCCACAGGGATTCAGTTCCGAATGCTGAATGCATCGAAGGGCCCCAGTGTTCGTGCTCCTCGTGCCCAATGCGATAAGAAGGCCTATCAATTTCGCATGAAAGCGATCTTGGAAAATCTTCCGAATCTTTCGCTCAAACAAGCCAACATCACCAGACTGATAGTCGACGGGGATCAAGTGTCCGGAGTGGAAACGAATCTAGGGCTACGCTTTCTAGGGAAAGCGATCGTTATTACCACAGGAACTTTTATGAGGGGGCTTCTTCATGTGGGAATGCAAACTCAGGCCGGCGGTCGCATGGGAGATACTATCTCCACACTGAGCGATCATCTTAAGGAACTTGGCTTTGATGTAGGTCGTTTCAAGACTGGAACTCCTTGCCGCCTCCTAGCCAAATCGATCGATTTTGGAAAGTGCGAGAGACAGGACGGAGAGATGCCAGTACCACGGTTCTCCTACATCTCCGAAAGCATTACGCGGACGAAGGATGATCTCCATACACTCAATCATTTTCATGAAGGAATGTTCCATGTGGAACAAATCCCGTGTTGGATCACCTATACCACAGAACAGACACACGAGATTATCCGATCCAACCTCCACCAATCTCCTCTCTATGCGGGAGCGATCGAGGGAGTGGGTCCTCGGTATTGCCCCTCTATCGAGGATAAGGTGGTGAAATTTGCCGATAAGAGTCGCCATCAGATTTTCTTGGAGCCGGAGGGGCGCCATACCGGAGAGGTCTATGTGAATGGGGTCTCCACTAGCCTCCCCTACGAGATTCAGTACGAGTTCATCAGGTCCATCCCCGCTCTGGAGAAGGCAGAGATTCTTAGGCCGGGATATGCGGTGGAATACGATTATTGTCCGCCTCACCAACTCCATTCCACCCTTGAGACCAAGAAGATAGAGGGTCTCTACTTTGCCGGTCAGATCAATGGAACCTCGGGATATGAAGAAGCGGCAGCTCAAGGGCTGATGGCTGGCATTAATGCGGCCTTGAAGATTCAGAAAAAAGAGCCCCTGATCCTCGGACGTGAAGAGGCCTATATAGGTGTCATGATCGATGATCTGGTGACCAGGGGAACTCCGGAGCCCTATCGGATGTTCACTAGCCGTGCAGAATACCGCCTGCGACTGCGACAGGATAATTGTGATATCAGATTGACTGGTAAGGCTTTAGATATAGGAATGGCCTGCGATTATCGGAGGCAGGCCTTCACGACAAAAAGCCATGCCCTTTCGTCCCTGCGTGTGGAAGCACTGTCCATCCATCATGAGGGTATCCCCCTCGCCCAATGGCTGAAGCGTTCCGAGAATACTTCAGAGAAACTTCCATCGGATCTCTACGGACGCTATGCAGCGGAAATTTGGAGCTTATTGGAAATCGACCTGAAGTACGAGGGCTACCTTCGCCGAGAGGAGGATCAAATAGAGCGCCAGCGTCATCAGGAGGAATCCGAGATCCCTCGGACGATGGCCTATGACACGATTCCCAGCCTTCGTCTGGAGGCTCGTCAGAAACTCGCAGCATTCGCACCGGAAACTCTGGGACAGGCGTCGCGGATCAGCGGCATCACGCCGGCCGACATTTCGGTGCTCTCGGTTTGGATTCGAAAGAAAACAGAAGCAGCAAAAACTCCCTGCTGTGAGTGATTAGCTCTGCAGACGTGCGGCGGCCTCTTCAACCGTAGGGGTAATGAGGAAGAGGTCCTCGAGGCCCGCCAGACGGAAAAGATCGCCCACTGGGACACTGAGTCGTGCAAAACCGACGCCTCCACCCTGGGCAGAGAGATGGCGCATGGACGAGAGGAAGACACGCAACCCCGCGCTACTGATGTAGGCCAGCCCGGCGCAGTCAAAGATCAATTTTTGTCCTGGCTCCTTCAGCAGTGGTTTGAGGCGTTCTTCCAGTAGCGGACTCGACGTCATGTCGAGGCGCCCGTTGAGCTGAAAGACCGGAATATCTCCGATCAAGGACAGGGTTATTTCCATGAATTTACGATAACCCACGTAATAGAAAAGTCTCTTGGAAATGAGCGAACACAAAGGATCAGCGAGAATCTTTTTGACGCACGGCCCCTCCGCAAAGAATCTCTTTTTTACTTATGTCCACGACACCCTACGACCTCATCGTCATCGGCGGCGGCCCCGCCGGATATGTCGGCGCGATCCGCGCCTCCCAACTCGGCAAGCGTGTTGCTGTCGTCGAGAAGGAACGCGCCGGTGGCACCTGCCTGAACTGGGGCTGCATTCCAACCAAGGCCCTGCTCAAGAACGCCGAACTCTACTCACTGATCGGCCACCACGCCTCCGATTTCGGACTCGAGGTCTCGGGCCTTAAGTACGACTGGGACAAAGTCATCGGTCGCTCCCGTAAGGTCGCTGACAAGCTCGCCGGTGGTATCGAGTTCCTCTTCAAGAAGAACAAGGTCGATTATATCAAGGGTGACGCCAGCGTGCCCAAGGCAGGAACTGTCGAGGTACGCGGGGCTGATGGCAAGGACCAGAGCCTCACGGCGTCGAAGATTCTCATCGCCACTGGCGTCGTCACCCGCGAGATGCCAGGCTTTGCGTTCAACGGAACCAGTGTCATCGGCAGCCGACACGCACTCGCCATCGCCAAGCAGCCAAAGGAGATCATCGTCATCGGTGCCGGCGCGATCGGCGTCGAGTTCGCCTACTTCTTCAATGCCTTCGGTACCAAGGTGACCATCGTCGAGATGATGCCCAACATTCTTCCCGTCGAGG
>CAIKYN010000285.1 GCA_903831635.1 uncultured Spartobacteria bacterium | reverse complement strand
TTGATGATCGCTTTTCTCTCCACCTTGCCGAGACGGCAGCTCTCTCTGGGGGGCATCGCCCTTTTGCTGGCCATCCTCCTGATCGTGCGGTGGATCGCGAATTGGGGGTTGGTCACCATTCACGCCAAGGATCAGCCGCTTTCCAAGGTGATCGCCTCCATTGCCCGTCAGGGTGGAGTTCGCATCGAGACGTCACTCGACCCCACCAAGCTCGTGACTATGGAGGTGGTCAAGGTCACCCTGGCGACGGCGTTGGAGACCCTAGCAGAGGCGAGCGATGCCAGCTGGCGCGTCGTTTATCTCGCGGCACCCACGAAACCCTCCCTTAATGAGGCGATCATATCGCTTAATGGCACCGGCAAAATCGATAACTGGACCACCAGCTACTATCCGGGTCCCGGTGGAGGCTGGGGAGCTGAGTATGGGCAGGTGATTGATCCCAGATCCCTTGCGATCACGATGGAAGGAACGGATCCGGAGCTGGGCAAATTGCTCGATGAGGCGGCCCAGAAAAGCGGAGTGATGACCTCCCTTCCCAAGGAGTGGTGTCCATTAGCCAAGCTTCCCAAGCCGCAGAAGTCGATGAGTGCTCACGAGGCCGTTTCCACACTGGTCAGCTCGGCGCATGGGAAAATGGCGGAGTTTTTCTTCCTTTCGGAACGGCGTCGACGCGGTTGGGGAGGTGGAGGGCCTGGAGAAGGAGAAGGGGGGCCCGATGGGCCGAATGGATCTAGTGGAGTTGGCGGTCCAAGACCCCCAGAGTGGGGGACTCAGCCCTCCAGCATACCTCCAGCAAGTAACGACAATCATGGACGTGACGATAGCCGTCCTCGTGCTAATCCCGACTGGTTGGAGCAACGCCAACTAGCCCAGATTAAGAAACTTCCCTCTGACCAACAGGTACAGGCCCAGAAGGACCGTGCGGAAAGAAAGGCCTTCTTTGATTCCCTCAAGGGACTCCCTCCGGCGGAGCGTATGGCGAAAATTCAGGAGATGATGGCCAATTCCGAGATGGGTCAAAAAATCCAGGATGCACGGCTTCTGCAAGATGCCAAACAATCCGCAGAACGGCGAATTACCAGAGCGGTGAATTATCTGAATCGCAAAGCTGCTGCGAAGGCTTCTCAATAATAAGGATCCTCGTGATGAAACCTGCCACCCACGCTTCGAAATTTTCTCACGGCTTTTCCCTGGTGGAGCTACTGGTTGTGATCGCCATCATTAGCATGCTGGCTTCGCTTCTGTTCCCATCAATTCAGTCGGGAATCCAAAAAGCCCAAGGGGCAAAATGCCTTAGTAACTTGCGACAGATCGGCATCGGAGTGCAGCAGTATGTTGCTGATCCGGAAAATGGAAATCAGTTCCCCCCTATTTACAATATTGGGTCGACTAATGCGGCCATCGGTAGCACATCCGCCTCCAATTCTGCGCTTCAACCGCTGAATGCCCTTGGAAACTATGGGGTCACGATTGCCCTGCTCACCTGTCCATCAGACACGGCGCCTGATCCATCGTACGGGAGCTATCTCTGGTCTCCGGTGCTGCAGAATGAAAATGCCGCAGACCCACACGTCTACACGCGCGGGGGCGTCTTTACCGTTAATAAGCTAAGCACCTTAACGCTCTGTACTGACAAAGGAATGCCGCATCTTGGGAAGCTGAATGTCCTCCGTGCCGACGGCCACGTGGATATCAAGCCTTAGAGTCTTGAGGCCCTGAAGCTTTGAGGTCCTAAAGCCCTGAAGAATCCTTAGATTTCTTCCTCTGCTCGCAGATTGCGGCTCATCAGGGATTTCATTGCCTCCGCAGGCGTTTTCATTCCCTGGAGAATTGCGGAGACCTCGTCGATGATGGGAGTCTCCACGGAGAGGCGACGAGCCGCTGCCTGAGCGCTCATCGTGGTAGGAATGCCTTCCGCCACCATGCTGCCCATCGTGGTGATGATCGACTCGAGTGATTCCCCACTTCCGAGTCTGAAGCCTACCTGATGGTTGCGACTGCGCGGGCTAAAGCAGGTGACCATGAGATCGCCGACACCACTCAGCCCTCCGAAGGTCTCACGGCTCCCCCCCATGGCGATGCCGAGACGGGTCATCTCGGCTAGCGAACGCGTGACCAGCCCCGCCCGGGCATTTTCTCCAAGACCGAGGCCATCCGAGATACCAGCCGCGATCGCAAAGATATTCTTCAGAGCTCCACCTAACTGGATGCCCCTCACATCACCACTCGTGTAGGCGCGGAAACGCGTGCCAACAAATAGTTCCTGAACACGTGCAAGTGCCGTAACATCATGACAGCCAATGACTCCAGCTGCGGGAATGCCGTGGGCGATCTCCCCGGCAAGATTCGGTCCAGATAGGACGGCAATCGTGGCAGAGGGCATTCGCTCTGAGATGAGTTCACTCATCAGAAGGCCCCGTTCCAATTCGATGCCCTTGGTACACGAGACAAGAATGGGGCTGCGGTCTCCGCAGAGAGCGGAAAGTTGAGAGACAATCCGGGCAAGATATTTTGAGGGAATGGCTAGAAAAAGGATTTCGGATTGAAGGGCCAACCTAAGATCTGCTGTTGGCCTGATGGAGGAGGGGAGCACCACCCCAGGGAGATACTTTGCATTGGTCCCTTCCTTGGCCAGGGCTTCCACATGAGCTGGATCATGCCCCCAGAGAACGACCTCCTTATCTGGGTTGGAGAGAAGTAAGGCCAAAGCCGTTCCCCATCCCCCCGCTCCGAGAATGCTAACGGATGGCACGCTCATTTCTTTTTGCCTTCCGTCTTCCTCTCAAACCGAGGCTCCGTTCCTGCTCGAAGCCTTGCTATATTGGAGCGGTGACGCCAGATGGCCAGGGCGCACATTGCGATGGAGACAGCTAGTGCCAGCCAATCAGCGCGGTGTGTTGCGAAGAGAATGCCTACGGCGACCGGCAGAGCAACCGCCCCACCGATTGAGGCCACGGAGACATAGCGCGTCGTGGAGAAGAGCAGGAGCCATACCCCGAGACAGAGCAGGAAAGCCGCCGGAAAGAGGGCCACCATCACCCCAGCGGAGCTGGCGATCCCCTTCCCTCCCTTGAATCCCAGCCAGACAGGAAAGCTATGCCCCAGTAACACGAAGAGGCCGGCGAGGGCACCAGGGGCTGATGCTGGAAAAATACCCGCATAGGTTCCCCACTGA
>CAIKYN010000284.1 GCA_903831635.1 uncultured Spartobacteria bacterium | reverse complement strand
TGCTGGAGCGGTTCGTCGCGCTGACGGGCCGCCTCGACGAGGAGCATGAGACGCTCGATCGTCTTGGGCTGACCACAGAACTCCTCGAACATCGGGGGCCTGAGCGAAACATCGAACGGGGTGTCCGGGGTCTCGGGATCGATGGAGAAATCTTCGGGATTCATAAAGTACAATTAGGCGGAGAGAGATTCCTCGAAGGCGGCAAGGCCAGTCCGAACTCCCGCAGGATCGCGAAGGAGTGAGGTTCCTACAAGTGCTGCATGAAATCTCTCCCTCACCGTGGTAATATTGCCGGCATCCAGACCACTTTCAGCCACACGGATCGTCCCCTCCGGCAAGCGATCTACCAGATCAAAGGTATCCAACCGGATGCTGAAGTCCTTGTCGGAGGATCCGGTGCCGTCAACGGCGGCGAATCCGGAGGATTCCACAGGGGCTTTGAACCGGCGGCTATTAATACCCACGATCAGCGCACTCTTGGGTAGGGCGGCTACCTCATCCTCGTCATGCACCTCGAAGAGAGCCTGCATGCCGAGCTCGAGTGCCAATTCATGGAATCCCTTGAGCTGAGCCGCATCGAGAACGCTCGCCATCAGCAGAATCGCATCGGCACCAAAGGCCCGCGCTTCGCGGATCTGGTACTCGCTCACGATGAAATCCTTTCGCAGGACCGGCTTGGAGACGTGCCCTCGGATCTCTTGCAGTAGCTCCATGCTACCGCCGAAGTGGCGACTATTGGTGAGTATGGAGAGAGCCCTCACCACGGGACTCTCCTCGTAAGCAGAGGGAGCCTCGGCAACATTCTCCGCTCTCATAGCTCCGACACTCGGAGAGGCGGCCTTGATTTCCGCGATCAGTCCAAAGCTTTTCCCCAGAGCCTCTGGTAGTACGCGCACTGGAGGTGCATCGGCGATCATTCCCCGTAGGTCAGCTTCGGAACGTAGACGCTTTGCCTCGGCGATCTCCTCCTGAACGTCGGCAAGAATCCGGTCGAGAATGGTGGGTGTGGAGTGAGCAGACATGAAGAAAAAGTGATACGGAACTCTTTTCTAACCACTTACCCACTCTTACTCAAAGACTCTCTTATGAAGCCGCTAAGTTTGGAGATGAGGTCAAAAAAGCTCTTTCCGGAAATCGATCCCTCCCAGAACATTCACCGATGATCGACCGAAGCGCCCGTCCCAACCTCGGCACGCCCCTCCATCCACAGGGCGTCGTGATGCTCGTGATCGTCGCTCTCTGCTATTACGCCTTTTACTGGAGGTGCGGCCTGATGCTCAGCGGAGAGGAAGGTGTTGCTGCTGTCGTGGCACAACGCCTGAATGCAGGCGAGCGCCCGATTGTGGACACATTTTTGGGATATAATCTCGGTTGGTTTTACCCCATTGCATGGCTTTTCAAGGTGGCTGGGCCAAACTATCTCGTTCTCAGAGCCTATTTTTTCTTTCTCGGGATCCTCTCCGGTCTGGCGGCTTACTTCACCATTAGCATGGTGACCCGGAGGAGTCTCCTCGCCTTCGCAGCAGGTCTTCTTGTTGTTCTCATGCCGGGAGTCATCGGAAGGAATTACATGGGTCTGCTTGGCAATCTCGGAATGCTTACCATCCTGGGAGTCTTTCTCATCCCTTCACAAAAAAGAGCATGCCGACTGCTCTGGATGATTGCCGCCGGAGTGTCGATCTCCCTAGCGTGGCTGATCAGAATTGATCTCGGTTTCTTTCAAACGATCCTCTTTCTGCTCACGGCGATTCTCTATCTTCTCAAGCCGGAACGGGGATTCGGAGGCCGACTGGCCCATTCCTCCTTGGCGCTCATGATCCTCATCGGATCGTTTCTGGCCATCCACGGCCCAGCCTACTCGGACGCGCTTCGGAGGGGATTCGGAAAGCAACTCGCAGACCAGTACTGGATCTGGCCCTCCATGATCAAAGGTGGAGCCCAACAAGTGATGGCTCAATGCTCAAAGGTTTTCTACCCCGCGCCTGCACATGAGCCCGTACCAGCACCTCATTCCTCTGCTGACGGCCAAGCTCTCCCCACCTCTCCCTCTGCCACTGCCTCACCAACTGCAGGATCTGAGACCTCAGCTACTTCAGCCTCCTACAGCGACACCAGCCTGAAGCGCCCTCCTCTGAGCGATATTCTCCATGCTCGCAAATTCAAGGATCGGATCTTCGCCCTTTTGATATACCTCCCGATTCCCGTCTCGCTACTTTTCACGGCATGGGGTTTTTTGCTGGTTCTTCGCTCTTGGATTTCTAGAAATGTTGCCCACTGGCTCAGTGGTGCAGTTCTTCTAGTTTCAACAGGGAGCGCGCTTGTGCTCTTCCCCCAATACTTCTTCTGGCGACCCGACATGGTTCACTTGGCGGAGTTCATGGTTCCGTTCATGGTGGCTCTGGTTATCGGAATCTTCCTTGCGGTATCAACCTGGCGGAACTCCCCATGGTGGAAATGCCTCCTCCTTGCCGTGGTCATGATGCCAGCGGGGCTCGATCTGGGACTTTATGCGATCAAGGGCTGGCAGACCGATGGAGCGGGCAGCATTGCCGCCTCTCGGAAGCGACACCTTGAGTTCACGGCTCTCAATGGAGTCCATGTGAAACTGAATCCACTGGAACTCGGACGCAATACCATGCTGCGAGACACGATCCTCAGTCACTCCAAGCCGGGCGACTATGTCGTCTGCTATCCCTACTT
>CAIKYN010000283.1 GCA_903831635.1 uncultured Spartobacteria bacterium | reverse complement strand
GAAAAGTTAAAAATAGAGCTGAAAGAATAGCCTTATGAGCGCGATACGAAAGAAGAGTTCTTAGACGTTTAACTTTTTTAACCCTTCAACATTTTCACCCTCTGCTCCTCTAACCAGACCCCAAGGGTGGCATGGTCGAGTTCCTGCTCCATGCGGTCAGAAAGGCGCTTCACCTTGACCTCGGGCCATTCGGCTCCGATCACGACGGCATGAGAGGCACCCAGGGTCTCGGCCGTGCCGAACTGCTTGCCGACTTTTTCCTGGGAGAGGGGAAAGCCGATACGCCACCCCTCGCCGCGAAGTTGCTGAGCAAGGGCTAGTGCGTAGGATCGATGGGTCTCGTCGGCGATCACGAGATAGATTTGGACGGGCGCATCAGCCTTAAGAGCCGCTTCCTCCTGGGCCTTGGCCGCAGGGCATTCGTTGAGAAGCTCCAATAGGACGGCATCACCGACTCCGAATCCAACGGCGGGCAGATCGGCTGATCCATCACTCAGATCCGCAAGGAGTCGGTCGTAACGCCCGCCACCGGCAATGGCACGCAGGCCTGCTTTGAGAGCGAAGGCCTCAAAAACAACTCCCGTGTAGTAGGCGAGTCCACGCACCACCCCGAGATCGGGGCGGACATAATCGCGCAGACCGCGGGCTTCCAGATCGGCTAGCAAGGGAGCCAATGCAGGGATCTCCGCGCGGGCAATGAACTCCTGCAACGTGGTCGGAGTGACGCCGAAGGGAGCAAGCAATTCCTCGGTCTTTTCGGGAGGCATCTTCTCTATCCGGTCGACGATGGTCAGGAACTCAGCGGCCCGTTCTTTCTCCACTCCATGAAGCATCATGAAATCATGCCATGCCGCACGGTCGCTCAGACGGATCGCGAAATCCTCGGGCCCGAAACCGAAGGAACGAAGCAGGTCGATGAGCAGGGCGATCACCTCGGCATCGGCCGCAGGGGAAGCATCGCCGACCAGATCGCAGTTGAACTGCAGGAACTCACGCAGGCGCCCCCGTTGCTGGCGCTCATAGCGGAAGCAGGTACCGACATTGAACCACCGCATCGGTTTGGGAAATTCACGATGCCGCGCCGCAATCATGCGGGCCAGCGTCGGTGTCACCTCGGGACGAAGTGCGACGGCACGCTCCCCCTTGTCGGTGAACTCATAGAGCTGTCCCAGGATTTCGCCCCCACTGTTCTTCTTCCGATAGAGCTCGGCTGATTCCAGTGTCGGACCATCGAACTCCACGAATCCGTACCGACGAGCCGTCTCCCGCCACTTGCCCGTGAGATAATTCCGCCGCGCAAAATCCTCGGGGAAGAGATCACGGAAGCCGGGTAGAGGTTTCATTGGTAGGAAAAGGGAAATTCTGAGAACGAGTCGATTAGCTTATGAGAGACATCTCCCCTCTACAATCCCCGATCACTTGGAGTAGCTTCCCTTCATGACCTCCGATATCCTCTCCGAACGTAATCTCCTGCTGATCCAGATTCTGGCCACAGCGATGATGACAGGGATCATCTGGTTCGTGCAGATCGTTCATTACCCTCTTTTTCTGAAGGTCCCTGCCGAGGGATTTGTATCCTACGAGCAATCCCACACCATCAGGACCGGATGTGTCGTGGTCCCCCTGATGCTCACCGAATTGGGGACCGCAATCCTTCTTCTGTTCCTCACGGTCACCTCGGCAGGCAAGCTAACGATCGGACTCTCCCCTCTCTATCTGGGTGCACTAGGCTGCCTTCTCGTCATCTGGGCCAGCACCTTTCTTATTCAGGTTCCCCTGCATGGTCTTCTGGAGCATCGCGCCGACAGCAAGGCCATGATGCTACTCGTCTCGACCAATTGGATCCGAACTATCTTTTGGAGCCTTAGACTCGGACTTCTAGCCTCACTAGTTGCCGAGCGAATGCCTCTCTGAAAACAAGGTTTTACGATTTTCCGAAGATTTCTCTTGCGGGATCTCCTAGGTGCCTATAACAAGCCCCTCCCCTATTTTCCCCCACCACTAAACAGAAACACTCCTCCGATCCCGTTATGGCATCCAAAAAACCAGCTCAAAAGGCCCCAGCCAAGAAGGCACCTGCGCCGAAGAAAGCTCCTGCCAAGGTCACTAAAAAAGTAGCCCCAAAGAAGGTTACCAAGCCTGCTGCCAAAGCTGTTTCTAAGAAGCCAGCTCTCAAAAAGATTGTTAAACCTGCGTCCAAGGCCCCTGTCAAAGCCGTCGCCAAGCCTAGTAAGGTCACCAAGGCCACCAAAGCAAAAGTCACGACGAAGGTCGTCACTTCCTCGAATGACCGCGTTCTGGCCCAGCAATTTGTTCACAAGCCCAAGTCCAACAAGAACCTCAAACTCACCCCTTTCCTTGCCAAGCAGCGGCAACGTCTTCTTGAACTCAAGGATACCCTCCTTGACGCCATGAGAGGGGTCGCCCGCGACAACCTGCACTCCGGCAGTGATACCTCAGCTTTCGGCATGCACCAGGCCGATGCCGGCAGCGACGCCTACGACCGTGACTTCGCCCTCAGCATGCTCTCCAAGGAGCAGGGATCACTTTACGAGATTGACGAGGCCCTCAAAAGGGTCGAGGATGGTTCTTACGGAGTCTGCGACCTCTGCCAAAAGCCGATCAAACACGAGCGACTCGAGGCTCTGCCTTTCACCCGTTACACGGTGGATTGTCAGGCAAGTTTGGAGAAGAACCAGCACCACAACAGTGCTCGTCCCCAGATCACCTCTCTCTTCGGATTGACTGAAGAGGAGGCTGAGAACGAAGAGGAAGACACCACCGAAATCAGCTAAACCGACCCAATCCACCATCCCTGTTTTATGCCACGCGACATCATCATCCTCGAGTGCACCGAAGCGGTTGCCGAAGGCAAGCCCGTCTCCCGCTACATCTCGACCCGTAACAAAAAGAGCCTGAACACCCCAGGCCGTCTTGAGAAGAAGAAGTACAATCCGAATCTCAAGCGTCACACCCTCCATCGCGAGACCAAATAACTGAACGCCGAGTTCTTCATAATTTTCTCAACAATGAGCACACCAAAAACAGAACAGCGCAGCCGCAACTTCCGCAAGGCCAACCGCTGCATGCCCCGCCGTCGCCTCGACGTCTCCACGGACGCGATCGACTTCAAGAACCCCGACCTCCTTCGTAAGTTCACGACCGAGGCCGGCAAGATCCTTCCCCGTCGCATGACCGGCCTCGCCGCTCACCTGCACCGCAAAATCACTCGCGAGATCAAGCGCTCACGCGCCGCTCTCCTGATGAAGTAACGTAAAGTTTTTCTTCCAAAAGGAAAGCCGCTCCCAGAAATGGGAGCGGCTTTTTTATTAACAAGATTTGAATCTGGAACTCAGGAAGGATTAGAATTCAGAAACAACACAGAGATATGCATTGCGCCAGATCGTTCAGGCCTTCTGAAGGCGCTCGGCGAGCCACATCTTGATCAGGCTCTGACGAGGAACACCCACCCGGTCCGAGGCCTGATCAAGTCCCTCTACCATCCACCTGGGAAAGTCGATATTGACCTTAGTTGGAGTGAGATCAAGACGCTCCTCACCCGCGGCAAATCGCCTAGCTGTGGAAAGATCAAGATGGGCCGTAATGTCGGCACCAGAGTCGGCTAGCTTATCGAATTCCGCAACACTGAGTCCCAGCTTGGAGGATTTTTTAGCTGTTTTCATAAAGTTTCTTTTCATTGGTTCGGCTTGGTCTGGCACTGATGAGACGAATGGAAGAGCCTCGGTAGGTCACGATCACCGTGTAAAAGCGATCATTGATGATTCCTATAACCGCGAAGCGTGGCTCTTCGGAGATGGTCTTGACGGAAATCTCAACCCTCTCCGAGTTCCAGAGTTCCTGCACCTCGAAAAAATCAAGACCATGCTTAATTTTGTTGCTGGCGCTTTTGTCTGGATCGAACTCAAAAGTCACAACTCAACTTTGCTCCAACACCCCCATAAAGCAAAATGAAAAGATACTTAAATAGTATATTTTCAGTATTTCTCAATTGTTGCTTTCTACCTCACGATCAGGGTTTGGACAGCTCCGGCAGGGGTGTAGTTCTGTGTTCCGACATTGGTTGCCGTGACGGTGGTGGTTCCGGCGCCGAGGATCGTCAGCGTATTGCTGGAGACTGACGCGATTGCTGTGTTGCCGACCGAGTAAGTAATCGGGGTTAGCTTCGCCGAGGAGGAGGCATTCAAAATGACCTTTTGACCAGCAACGCTTAGCTGGATCGGGATCGCGGGGAAGGAGAGCGTCTGGGTGATTGGATTGACAACAAAGGTCTGGGAAGCAGAGACCGGATTCCAGAGGGCATTGCCGATCTGGGATGCCGTGATCGTCGTTGAGCCAGCTCCTGCGATCGTCATCGTATTGCTCACGATTGTCGCCACAGAGCCATTCGCACTCGTGTATGTAACGTTGGTCAATCCCGAAGAAGAAGTCGCCAAGAGTGTGATCTTAGGCGCATTGGTGGCATAGGTCACCGTAGCGATCGCCGGGAAGGTCAGCGTCTGACTCTGCTTCACCGCCAACCCGAAGTTGTTCGATCCATTCTGAATCTGTGCACTCAACGCATTCAGGAACACTGGATTGGAAGCCAACCCCGTCAGGAATGCCGTATTCGTCAGCACCGTCGGATTAAACACCCCCGTCGGTCCAACCGGACCTTGAGGACCCGTTGCTCCAGTAAGTCCCTGTGGGCCCGTCGCTCCGACAGCTCCATTAAGACCTGCGGGTCCCTGAGGCCCTACAGGTCCAGTCAGTCCAATAGGTCCCTGTGGGCCAGCTGGCCCTTGAGTGCCTATCTGAGGAGTAGGGGAAGGGGTAGTTGTAGGCGTCGCTGTGGGAGATGGTGTTGGTTGATTAGTAAAAGGAACTACGTCGTTCCATGTGTATCCTACATTTAGTTGGTCAACTAATATAGTTGTTTTTGGTCCTCCTAATGCCACTGAGTTAATTTCAAAACCTATGCCATCTAATTTTTTTTGGAGCGTTCCTATTGCATTACCTGTTCCCTGTGGAGTGTTATATGATGAGTAACTGGGGTCAACCCACAAACTAATTCCGCATCCGTAAGCATTAGGTGTGTATTTTACAACAATTAAGTGAGTTGTATTAGTTATTCCACTAACAGAACCGCCGCTTCCCCCAAATGAAAAACTTTGAGCTCCTGTAAAAATAGTTGAAATAGAGCCTATAGGTGGTGGTGTATTGTTTGGATTAAAATCAAATGCTACTACTATATTTGTGCTATTTAATAAGTCTACTGAAATAGTATCACTTGTGCCAGCTGATGTAACATTTATCAGCCAACTTATATAAATCGTTGAGTTTTGATTTGTGAATGAACGATAGGCTATTGTGTTCGTCGGCACCGGCTTTGGTGCTGTAGTCAATTGCAGAGCATTAGTTCCACCATTAATTAGACCACCTCCAGAGACTTGATATTTTAGAGGTGATTGGGGAGTAACTATCGAAAAATACGGAGTAACACCTCCATTCCATCCAGAGTCTGACCAACCAGCTGAATCACTTCCTTGAAACCCAGGTCCAGCCAACCCAGAGAATGTCTCACTAACAATGATTTGAGCGTTTATGGAAGATAGAATCGAAAAACCGACGCCAACGAAGAGAAGAATCAGTCGGATTTTCATAGTTCGTTTCTTATTATCTCTACAAAACAACGCAAGACTAATTCTTTAACAAAGGGTTGGAAGTTTGGATGCGGGGCAAGGCGCGCGAGGGAGGGCGTAGTAGTTCTACGCCGACCGAGCAGCAACAACGCCCCGCGCCAAAATCCCAAGCCTACTCAGCTACCTCGTCTTCTTTTTGGGATACCACCGGCGCGATCCTCTGCAACTTCTCCCCCTCCGGAAGTCCCATGAGTTTAACCCCCATGGTGTTCCTGCTGGTCTCGCGGATCTCGGCGATACGCGTGCGGACCATCTGACCGCCAGAAGTGATGAGCATAAGTTCGTCGGCGTCGGTGACGGTGAGGGCTCCCACGACGAGGCCGGTCTTGTCTCCGGTCTTCATGGTGATGATGCCTTTCCCACCGCGTGACTGCTTGCGGTACTCCTCGAAGGGGGTGCGCTTGCCGATGCCATTCTCCCCGGCAACAAGCAGGGTAGCGTCGTTGCGGACGAGGCTGGCGGAGACAACGTAGTCTCCCTTGTCGGGGCGAATGCCCCAGACGCCGACCGTGGCACGGGCCTGATCGCGTAGCTCTTCCTCGCTGAAGCGGATGCTCATTCCCTGACGGGTGACGAGGACGATCTCGTCATGCCCCTCGGTGAGACAGGCGGAGATGAGTTCATCATCCTCCTCGATCTTGATGGCGATGATGCCTCCCTTGCGGATATTGGCGAAGTCACCAAGATTGGACTTCTTGACGATGCCACTGCGGGTTGCAAAGAGGATGTGCTTCTCGGGATTCCAAGTGGTCTCCACACCCCCAGCTCCACCGCTGGTAGTCGACTCGATCCGCATGGTAGCGGCGATTTTCTCACCGGACTGGAAGTTCAGGATATTGGCAATGGATTTCCCCTTGGCCGTGCGGCTCATCTCGGGAATCTCATAGACACGCTCCACATAGCAGCGACCGGTCTTCGTGAAGAAGACGAGGTAGTCATGGGTGCTGGCTGTGAAGAGATGCTCGACGAAGTCGTCATCCTCGGTGTCGTTCTGGGCCTCCTTGGTCGTCATGCCGATGACTCCCTTGCCGCCGCGCTTCTGCGAGCGGTAGGCGCTGACGGCTGTGCG
>CAIKYN010000282.1 GCA_903831635.1 uncultured Spartobacteria bacterium | reverse complement strand
GGAGACCAATGCGTTGCTAGTCAAGTTCACCCGTGAGGGAAAGCGGGTGGTGCGTCTGAAGGGTGGAGACCCGTTTCTCTTCGGAAGGGGGGGAGAGGAGGCAGCGGAACTTGCCGCTGCTGGGCTGCGATTTGAAATCGTCCCCGGGGTTACTTCCGCGATCGGTGGTCTCGCCTACGCTGGAATTCCGGTCACCCATCGGGCAAGCAATGCAGTGCTGACAATCTTCACCGGCCATGAGGAGCCGGACAAGAAGACCTCGGGCATTGATTATAAGGCTATCGCTTCCGCGCCCGGCACCAAGGTGATGCTGATGGGGGTGGAGCGCTTGTCCGCCATCACGGAAGAGCTGGCTCAGGCGGGAATGTCGACAGAGACCCCCGTGGCTCTGGTCCGCTGGGCAACGACAGGGCGTCATCAGACCTTGATCGGGACCTTGGGAACCATCGCCGGACTTGCCGAAAAGAAACAGTTCAAGGCTCCTGCCGTTGCGGTTTTTGGCGATGTCGTGAATCTCCGGGAAACGCTGAATTGGTTCGAGACCCGCCCACTCTTTGGCAGACGCATTGCCGTGACACGCACCCGCCAGCAGGCAGGTGGCCTGCTTGCCTCGCTGCGTGAACTCGGTGCCGATGCCTACGAGTTGCCGACCATCCGGATTGAGCCTCCTGCCGACAAGACGCCATTCATTGAGGCCATGCTTGATGTCCGCACCTACGACTGGATCGTCTTTACCAGCCCGAATGGTGTGGATGCCTTCTTCACGGCCTTCTTCGCGGCACACGAGGATGCCCGTGATCTCGGCGGTGCGCGCATCGCTGTCATTGGCAATGGCACTGCCAAGAAAGTCCGTGAGTACCATTACGCCGTGGATCTGATCCCGGAGGAATTCGTGGCCGAGTCATTGCTCAAATCCTTCAAGGAGCTCAACGTCGAGCACCTCAAGATGCTCCTCCCGCGTGCTGCCGGCGCCCGTGAAATGCTGGCGATCGAACTTGAGAAGCTCGGAGCCATCGTGGATGACGTTCCTGCTTACCAGACCGTTCCCGAGACCGAGGATGTCTCTGGCGGGATCCGCCGTTTTCGAGAGGAGGGAGCGGATATGATTACCTTCACCAGTGCTTCGACAGCCGATCACTTCATGGCTCTGGGGCTTCCCCTGCCTGAGGAACTCAAGACTGCGAGCATCGGACCAGTCACCACAGCCGAGATGAAAAAACTCGGCCTAGCCGTCAATCTTGAGGCTCCACAGCACGACATCCCCGGACTCGTCGATGCCATCCGTGATTTTTATTCCGCTCAGTGAACAACCCGTGAAAAATCGAACTTTCCACTACCCCGACATTTCCGTTTCAGAAATCGGCCTCGGCTGTTGGCAGCTCGGTGGAGCCGACTGGGGCACTGTTGATGATGAGCGCGCTTTTTCGATCCTCCGGCAAGCGATGGATTCCGGCATCACCTTTTTCGATACGGCCGATGTCTACGGATCGGGCCGCAGTGAAGAGTTGATCGGGAGGTTCCTTCGTGAAAACAATCTGCCGAACAAGGTGTTCGTCGCCACGAAGCTTGGTCGCATGGGCGATTTGTATCCCGACAACTATACCGAAGAGGGGGTGAGGCAGGCTACCGAGGGCTCCCTGCGCCGTCTTGGAGTCGAGTCGCTGGATCTCACTCAGTTGCATTGTGTGCCCACCGAGATCCTGAGGCAGGGTGAGATTTTTGAATGGCTCAGAAAGCTGCGCTCCGAAGGGAAAATCCGTCGTTTCGGGGCAAGCATCGAATCCGACGAAGAGGGGCTTCTCTGCCTTCAACAGGAGGGGCTCGCATCCCTGCAGGTCATCTTTAATATTTTTCGCCAGAAGCCGGCAGTTGAACTCTTCCAAGAAGCCCTCAAGAAACAGGTGGGGATCATCGTCCGACTCCCCCTGGCCAGCGGTGT
>CAIKYN010000281.1 GCA_903831635.1 uncultured Spartobacteria bacterium | reverse complement strand
ACTTTCTTTGCGTCGAGAAGCTTGAGAGAGAAATCCTTGCTGGAAAGTCCGGCGCCTCGGATATCGGGGAAAACATAGAAGGCCCCCTTGGGCAAATGGCAAGGGATGCCGGCATCGTTTAGCGAGGAGACGATATAGTTTCGACGGAGGCGATATTCCTCCTTCATGCGCTCCATGCTGCGCTGGCCGCGTTCGAGTGCCTCGCAGGCGGCCTCCTGGCTCATGATGGAGGCGCAGAGCATGGAGTACTGGTGGATCTTCATCATCGCCTCGATGATGTCGGCAGGCCCGCAAGCATAGCCGATACGCCATCCGGTCATGGCGAAGGCCTTCGAGAATCCATGAAGGAAGAGGGTTCGCTCCTTCATGCCGGGGAGGGCGGCGATGGAGTGGTGCGGAACGTCATCGTAGGTGAGCTCGCTGTAAATCTCATCGGTCAGGACGACGAGGTCGTGCTTCACGGCGAACGCGGCGATCCTCTTCAACTCCTCGAGCGGCATAACCGCGCCGGTCGGGTTGGTCGGGAAATTGAGCATTAGGACCCGTGTCTTCGACGTGACGGCTTTCTCCAAGTCGGAGGCCTTCAGTGAAAACTCATCCTCGGCGCGTGTAGCAACGGCCACAGGAACGCCCCCGGCCAGCTGGATGCTAGGGCTGTAGGAGACGTAGCAGGGCTCGTGGTAGATCACCTCGTCGCCGTGATTGATCAGGGCGCGAAGCGCCAGATCGATTGCCTCGGAGACGCCGACGGTGACGATGATCTCGTCATGCGGGTTGTACTCCACGGAGAAGTGCTGCTCGACATACTTCGCGATCGCGCGGCGGAGACGCGGGGATCCGAGGTTGGAAGTGTAGCCGGTCTTTCCCTTCTCAAGGGAATAGATGGCGGCCTCGCGGATATGCCACGGGGTGACGAAGTCGGGCTCTCCGATGCCCAATGAAATGACCTCCTTCATCGACTGGACGATCTCGAAGAAATCACGGATACCCGACCGTGGAATGTTGCGGACGTGCTGCGCGATGCGGGAACTACTCATGAACGAATGGCGTTAAATCACGGAGTTACCGAGAGGCGCTCAGGAGCCTCCTCGATGGCGTGGAGCATGCCGTTTTCCTTGTAGGTTTTCAGGCGGAAGTGGGTAGCGCACGACAGGACAGCCTCGATGGTGCTGAGCTTGTCGGCCACAAAAGAGGCGACCTCGCGAAGATTGCTTCCCTCGACAACAACCATGAGGTCGTGACCGCCGCTCATGAGGTAAACGCTCTGGACCTCCTCGAAGCCGGCGATACGGTTGGCGATGCGGTCGAATCCACCTTCACGCTCCGGGGTGACGCGCACCTCGATCACGGCAGTGACGGCATCGGTGTCCCACTTTTCCCGGTTAATGACGGCGTGGTAGCCAAGGATGGTCCCGTCGGCCTCGAGTTTTGCGATCTTGGCAGCCAGTTCCACTTCGCTGAGGCCAAGTTGGCGGGCGAGATCGGCTCGAGGGATCGCGGAGTTTTGCTTGAGAAGGCGGATCAGGGAGTCCATTGGAGAAAAGGATGAGGGATGAAGGATGAATTATGAAGAGTAAAAGGATGCAACCAGCGACTTATGCAAGCCGTTCCAACAATCCGGGGGGGCCTTTTTCCCTAATCCTTCTAATGACAGCCGCACCCCGAACCGCAACCTCCCGAGGAGGGCCGCTGCGGCGCTGGTGCTGAACTTCCCTTGGAAACAAAACCAAAGCCGCCGGTGATCACACGACGCACGGGAACCCCGGTCTCGGGATGCTGGGTGAGAGGAGCATCTTTCATGCTCTGCTGAATCTCGAAGGTCTCGGTCTGATCGCCCTCCTTGGAAGGGATGGTCTCGTAGAGATAAGTAGCCATGGTGGGAAAATGGTGCGCGATACAGGGTTCGAACCTGTGACTTCTTGCGTGTGAAGCAAGCGCTCTACCGCTGAGCTAATCGCGCATGATCTGAGGGGGAATTATTAGAAATCTCCAGGACCCTCTCGGCAAGGAGATAAGAAGCGCTGAAAACCCGTTTTGCAATCCTTGGGCAAGTAGGCAGTGTCATGGGATGGGCAAGAAAGCGCTCCTTCCACCACTTTCCTCACAGGTTAGTGAATCCCGATACTGCTTCCTTTCGGACTCCACGCGATCGGGAAAACGTCTGCAGTTACTCATGGCGGGACGGGAAGTCTGCAGCGAGGATTACGTGATGCGTAGGGCCGGATACCCAACGCTTGCCTTGGAGATCGTGGCCGAGGGTTCTGGAACTCTCAGACTTAACGGGAAAACCATGCCTCTCCGGCCCGGAATGCTCTTTGCATACGGTCCCGGCATCACGCACACAATCAAAGCCGCCGGGGGCAGTCGTCTGGTGAAGTCGTTTGTCGACTTCACCGGGGAGGAGGGATTGCGTCTGCTGAAAGCATCCGGATTGCTTCCAGGGAAGATGGCGATGGCAAGGGATCCCGAGTCAATGCTGCGGTTGATCGATCTGATGCTCCAGCGGAGCGGGTCGGTCACCGATGGCTCCCGCGAGCTGTGTGCGGATTACCTCAGGGCCCTGTTGCGACTTTGCGCCGAGACCGTCCCCCTGAATCGGCGATCGAAGGATCCCTCCGACTGCTACTGGAGGGCGGTCACGATGATCGATGCAGACTACTCCGGCATCAAGTCGGTCTCTGATCTTGCCCGACGCCTCGAGGTGACGCCCGAGCATCTTACCCGAACCTTTAAGATCATGGGGGATGAATCGCCGCTCAAGCGGATCACGCTTCGCAGGCTCCAGCATGCTTCCGACCTTCTCATCGCGGGTGGAAGCAAGGTTAAGATTGTGGCAGCAGAACTGGGATACACCAACCCCTTCCACTTTTCAGCAGTCTTCAAGCGCCACTTCGGATACCCGCCGCGAGCTCTTCAGCGTCGCGTGCGTGGCGGCGTACGATCGATCGGAAGTCAAAAGATCAAGAATCGATAGGTTTTATCAGGAATCGATATGTAATAAGTGATGCGCACCAAGGGAGGCTGAGTCATTCTT
>CAIKYN010000280.1 GCA_903831635.1 uncultured Spartobacteria bacterium | reverse complement strand
GAGGGATTGCCATTTCCGGCGTTCGCTGACGGTCCATCGAGGCTGGACGAAACCTTTCTTGGTTCGTGAGTAACGTGGGAGCGGCGTGGCTTCACCGAGCGTCTGGGCGTTCCGCATGGCCGTCTCGATATCCTCATAGACTGGACGCAGACTTCCTGAAATCCCGAGCCGGGCAGCCAGCGCCGAGAGGAATTTGCGAGGGGCGATCGGCTTTCCTTTCCCAGGCTTCCCATGGGTGAGGAGGGAATGGTTTTTCCAGAGCGAGGCAGCCTGCGGTTGGCGTAGGAGCGTGAGTTTCCAGCGTGGAATCGGCTCGCCGGGATAATGCTTTCCATTGCAGCGAAGGATCACGGCACCCGGCATGTGGACACGCCCCAGTTCACGGCAGAGTTTCCAGGCAAGCGAGAGCTTCTCCTCCCCCAGAGCCGCCAGATTCCATTCCGGCAAGGAAGTCTCCTCAGGTACAAAGGTTGGCTCTCCTCCCTGAGTCAGGGTGATCCCTTGGGTAGAGAGCATGGCATCGGCCAATCTGCCCTGGATGCGGATGGAGTTTAGAATCTCTTCGCGAGAAGAGGAGGGAGGATTTACGGGGTTTCCCATGGGTGAAGTTCGGTGGCCGTGATGCTGACATCATGACGAAGACACTCTCCTGCAGCCCCCAGATAAGCTCCCTCCACGGGCGGGATCTCTCCGGCCATCGTGGCCGTGGCCACCGGAACATGATGGGCTCCCGTCAGGATGCCATTGGTGGGATCGAATCCGAGCCAACCCGCTCCCGGAAGGAAGAGCTCACACCATCCATGCGTGTGCGATTCCACCGCCGCTGACCCAGCAGAGGCACAGAGATAGCCGCTCACGTAGCGAGCAGCGATTCCCAGAGAGCGGGCCGCTTCCATCAGCAGGCACGCAAAATCACGGCAGGTGCCTTCACCGCTACGGAGTGTTTCCGAGGGGGATTGCACGCCGTATTCATGCCTCTGGCTGTATCGAAACTGGGTGGGGATCGACCTATTGATCTCCAAGAGCAAGCCGAGTGTCGTCGGTGCCCCCACGGAGACCTCCTGCGAGGTTCGGATGAAGGGATCAAGCCACTCCTTGAGCCTGAAAAGGCGAGTTTCTGCAACTCCAAGGTATGGTGCTAAAAGAGCGATATCACGGGCTGAGTAGGCTATCGGAAGCTGCAGGGAGCGTTCCTCAAGCACGAAGTCGAAGGGATTGGTGAACCGTTGTTCGAGCACGAGGATGCTCTCGATGAGCAGGTGATCGGATGTGCCGGTGATCGAGGCGGTCCCGATGATGTTTTCCTCCGCATTAAGTCTCCAGCGGATCGTGGATTGGGGACTCACGGTGACCGAAGATTTTACCAGGTGCAGGCCGGGAGAGCCTTTGGGCATCAGCCTGAGTGTGTGAGGAGTGAACTCCACCGGCTTGCTGTACTGATAGGAGGTGGAGTGTTCGATTCGAAGGAACATGAGGAATAGGGTGAGGTAGGGGAGAGTCTGCTTCCCGTGAGAAAACTTACGAGACTATCGGAAAAGAAAGCTCAACAGGACATACAGGCGCGGTCGTGAGGGAAGGGAGAGCATGACGGACTGCGCCCTGACCAGCTTATGACTCCAACCGTAATGCTTCGGATATTTATACATCTCAGTTATTCCAAGCAAACGGCGTACCAAACTTGCCGGGAGACTTGCCGTTTATGATTTTCAGCGTTTGCCGCACAATCTAGCGTGTTCGTATGAAAACCATTCTTGTCACCGGCGGAGCCGGATACATCGGCAGCATTTGCGTTGAGGAGCTTATCAATGCCGGTTACGCGGTGGCCGTCTTCGACAACCTGAGCGAGGGGCACCGGCTTGCGGTTGATCCGAGGGCGACCTTTTTTCAGGGGGATCTCTCCGACATCGAGGCGATCAAGCTAGCCTTGCGTGAATCAAAAGCCGAAGCGGTCATGCATTTTGCCGCCAATGCTTTGGTGGGTGAGTCGATGACCAATCCCGGGAAGTACTTCCGCAATAATGTGGCGAACGGCGTGAATTTGCTCGAGGCCATGGTGACCGAAGGGGTGAAGCGCTTCGTCTTCTCCTCGACCTGCGCCACCTTCGGCATTCCTGAGTCGATGCCGATCGACGAGACACTTCCGCAGAAACCGATCAATCCCTACGGCGAGTCGAAGCTCATGTTCGAGAAGGTGCTCCGCTGGTATGGCGAACTCCACGGCATCACCTTCGTGGCCCTGAGGTATTTCAATGCAGCCGGCGCGAGCGAGACCTTCGGAGAGGATCACCGGATCGAAACCCACCTCATTCCCAATGTCCTCAAAGTCGCCCTGGGCCAGAAGGAGTCGGTTGAAATCTATGGGACGGATTACCCGACGCCCGACGGTAGCTGCATTCGTGACTACATCCATATCATTGACTTGGCACAGGCTCATATCCTGGCGCTCAGTGCCAAGGAGAGTGCCTTCTACAATCTCGGCACCGGCGGAGGCACCTCGGTAAAAGAGATCATCGACTGCTGCCGTGCCATTACCGGCAAGGAGATCAAGGCTGTCGAGAAGCCACGCCGCGCTGGCGATCCGCCGCGTCTTATTGCCGGCTCTGACAAGGTCCGGCGCGAGCTTGGCTGGGCTCCCAAGTACCAGGATATCAAGACCATCATTGAGAGTGCCTGGGCCTGGCACGTGAAGCACCCGAATGGATATGGAGATTAGCACTCCATGGGCTATGGCGATTAAAGATTGGGAATTTTAATGTGGAACTCAGGAACTCATGAAATGAAATAAAGGGAGCGATCTAGGCATCCCAAACATTGGTAAATTGATTCTTACGTTTTTCCTGCCTTCCTAAGTTTCATATTTTTATTTCTCCTTCTCCATGGAACTGATCGATACGCATGCCCATCTTGATTATCCGGATTTTGAACCGGATCTGGAGGGAGTGATTGCGCGAGCCGCAGAGGCGGGGGTGACACGCATTATTTCGATCGGTACGGGTATCGAAAGCAGTCGCCGTGCCGTGGCCCTAACCGAGCGTTTTCCAAATCTCTTTGCCGTCATTGGGATCCATCCAACCAACGTGACGGAGGAAGGCCTCGATTTTTTACCTGCTTTGCGAGAGCTGGCACTCCATCCGAAGGTCGTTGCGATCGGAGAGACAGGCATCGATTACCATCATGTTCCCGAGGGACTTCAGTCACCGAAGGCTGCCTCCGTTGATTCCGCCCTACTTACTCAGAGTTCAGGAGATCAGGAACGCCTCATCGCCGAGGGGGCTTGGAAGGCCTCACAGGCCGATGCCTTCCGCATGCAGCTCGATCTGGCCGTGGAGCTAGGACTGAATGTGGTGATCCATCAGCGCAGCTCCTGGAGTGACACGCTCGACGTGCTTCGGGACTTTACAGGCAAGGTGAGGGGAGTCTTCCACTGCTTCGGAGGGACTCCCAGGGAGGCCGCTGAGGTTGCTTCGCTAGGACATCTTGTTTCCTTCACTGGAATCATCACCTTCAAGAATGCCGAGCAGGTGCGCGAGACCGCCGCCGCTGTACCGTCCGATGGCTATATGGTTGAGACCGATTGCCCCTACCTAGCCCCCGTGCCTTACCGCGGCAAGCGCGCCGAACCTGCCCACACTCGACTTGTCGCGGAGACGGTTGCCAAGGTGCGTGGTATCTCACTGGAGGAGGTTGCAGCGCAGACGACGCGTACGGCGGAAGCATTCTTCCGGTTTAACCGTTAGTCCTGATGAATCTCCTGTCATTCCTCATTGATCAGCCGGGGAGGAAGGCGGCGATCTGGATCCGTGCTGCATGGATGCT
>CAIKYN010000279.1 GCA_903831635.1 uncultured Spartobacteria bacterium | reverse complement strand
GTTGTTCCCCTGTATGTTCCCCTGTTTGGCTTTAGTTGTCAATGGTTCTCTTTAATTCTCCCCATAGGTAAGTTATTGATTTTCCAAAGAAAAAGACCGCTAAGAAGTCATCCCTAGCGGTCCTTAATCTGCATATGGTGGCAAAGACGAATATGAAGAGCCGTCCACAAGGGCTTAAGACACCGGCATAAGTGTTTCCATAAATAATTGATTTGCATAGATTTTTCCAGTTCTATACAATGAACCATATGGACATCGAAGGACGCATCTTGCAATCACTCCGCCCTCGGCGGGATGGCGTTCTGCTGCGCTCAGACGTCAATGACTTCGGGAGCCCCACCCAGATTTCTGCCGCGCTCAAAGCTCTGGTCGAAAAGGGCCTCATCACCCGACTTGATCGCGGCGTCTATGCCAAACCTGACAAGGTCGAGCAGATCGGGCGACAGGCGTTGCTTGAGCAGGCTATGGCCAAAATGAAACACCAGCGAACACAAGACCTCAAGCGAGCCCGGCGACGTCGCAGCGACCCCACCGCCATTTATGTGCGTCAACTGGCCAAGCGCGAGGGCATTGTGTTTGCCCCAACTTTTGCAGACCTTTGGGCCAAAGCCGTGACGAAGCTGGCTGGCGACGAGGTCAATAGCGACAAAACAGATGACCTCTTGGTTGCACTGACACGTGCAGGCAAACTCTCCCCGCGCGACATGACCCGGCTGGTCATCGCGCACCATCGGAATCTGGCCCGTGTTTGACCCGTTTGGTGATTTTGCGACCGAAGGGTACCTGCGCAACTTCGACAAAGAAAAAGATCTGGAGATCGTCAAGATCGCTGAGCATGAACTGTTTCGTGCACAGCTTCCAGCCGCGCTGGATTTTCTGGCCAAGAGAAAGCAGATTGAGTACGCCGATTTCTTAGAGGTGCATCGCATCTTGTTCGAAGGTCTTTACCCTTGGGCTGGAAAAGACCGGGCAGAAGTTTTGCCTAACAGCGCGGTCAAAAAGGGAGCGCTTTATTTCTGCCATCCACGCGACTGCCGGTTGGCAGTCTCAGAGGGTTTGTCTGTGGCCCAAGATAAAAAGCAGATGGACAAACGCCCCGGCTTCATCATGGGCATGTTTGCATACGGCCATCCATTTCTTGATGGCAATGGGAGAACGATGTTGCTCGTTCATGCCGAGCTTTGCTTTCGCGCGAACATGTCGGTGAACTGGATGCGCACCAGCAAGCAACCCTATCTGGATGCACTCACCAAAGAAATTCAGGCCCCCAACGATGGCCATCTGGATGCGTATCTGAAACCGTTTATTGCACCCCAAATTCCGCGCGACAACTGGTTACAGTCTGTCTCTGACCTACCTGGCCTGGACGGAATCGACGCGGAATCAGATGTCTCCGCAGGCTATTCCGACCCTGCGATCACAAAGGAATATCAGAAGTTCGAACGCCGCCGGGGGTATCAACTGGACAACAAACGGGCCCATTGATGCACCGGCACTCTGGTTCTGGCTGAGACAAATCGGCCATCTCCCCAGCAAAGGGGGAACTCGCTTTGCTCTCCTGACTTCGACTGGCTCCCAAGTTTGAGATGATGGAGGGCATGAACCAGCTATCCGGCGAACTGGAACCAGCGGATCCCACCTGCGAAAGTACCTCGACCAAAATTCGACGGTGTGCCGTCTATGCACGTGTGTCGTCCAGCAGCCGAGACGACACACCGCTGAGTTCTATTGAGGCTCAAATCGAGTCCTGCAAGGCTTATGTTCACTCCCAGAAAGGCGTGGGGTGGGAGCTGATTGAACCCGTTTATGCCGACGATGGGTACTCAGGCGGCAGCATGAACCGCCCTGCCCTCCAACAGCTTTTTCAGGACATGGAGGACGGCAAGATTGATGCGGTGGTCATTCAGCGCCTTGACCGCATTTGCCGCAACGTCCTGGACATCTGCGACATCATTCCTTTATTCACTATTCCCGGCATTGCCTTGGTCAGTGTCAACCAGTCGCTGGACACAGAGTCGCCACAAGGGCGATTGATGATCAATATGCTCACCTCGTTTGCCCAGTTCGAGCGAGAGGTGTCAGGTGAACGGACACGCGATAAGATTTCAGCCGCTCGCGCCAACGGCAAATGGCAGCACAACGGCGTCCCACTAGGTTACTACCAGGATCATCATCAGGAATTGCAGGTCGATGCAGCGGAAGCTGCAATCGTGAAAGACATTTTTCAGCGCTTCTCAGAAGCTGCGTCCGTCGATGCCCTGATCATTGAGCTAGCAGATCTGGGGTACCGATCTAAAGTCCGCGTCAGCCAGCAAGGCAACAGGGCTGGCGGAAAACCGATTGACCGCAACGGTCTGTATCGGATTCTGAACAATCGCATGTACCTCGGCGAGTTGTTCTACCGTCAGGAATGGCACGCTAGCAAGCATCAACCGATAATCGAGCAAGGCCTATGGGATCAGGTCCACGAAATCTTGGACCGTCGCGCAAGACGCAAGGGTGTTCCAACAACTGAAGACCGCTGGATCTTCTTTCCGTTGGGCGATCGGCTCTACTGGCAGGACGGTCGACCGTACAAGATGTACGAATCCAGCAATCGGAACGGCTTGCGCTATCGCTATTACCAAGGAGCGGCAACGCCACAGGAAAAAGCGACGGACACAGGTCCGCTCACCATCCGCGCCAAAGACATTCACGACGCAGTCATCAAACACCTTCTAGAGCAATTTGAGAACCCACAAGGCTTGCTGGATGACCTGCCTGTCGAATGGAAAGACTTGCCGCAATTTGAGCCAGCACATGTGATCAAGCACTTCACCCATATTGTCGAAATGTGGGGAGATTACTGGGACCCAATCAAGTCGAGCATCATTCTGGATCTGGTGGCTCGAGTAACTATTTTTCCAGACCAGGATCAAATTGAAGTAACGCTGGATTTTGCAGGACTGAAAAGGTTGTTGGCTGTATATCTGCACGAGCGGAACAAGACGCCGAGATCATCCAGTTCGTCCAACTCACAGGGGAACAAACTCTAAAAAATAATATTTACCGCTGTTGTTCCCCTGTATGTTCCCCTGTTTGGCTTTAGTTGTCAATGGTTCTCTTTAACTCTCCCCATAGGTAAGTTATTGATTTTCCAAAGAAAAAGACCGCTAAGAAGTCATCC
>CAIKYN010000278.1 GCA_903831635.1 uncultured Spartobacteria bacterium | reverse complement strand
GTGGAGCTTGGCACCGGCATCCCCGATGCGGTTTGTCAGCTCCTTCTCAATATTCATATGGATATCCTCGAGATCGACAGAGAAGGCAAACTTGCCCGCTGTGATCTCCTCGCCAATGGTTTTCAATCCTGTCTCAATCGACTCAAACTCGTCTCCAGTGAGGAACCCTGCCTTCAAGAGGGCACGTGCGTGGGCGATACTGCCAAGGATATCGTGTCGGTAGAGTCTCCAGTCAA
Organism: uncultured Spartobacteria bacterium; assembly: GCA_903831635.1. GTDB lineage: Bacteria > Verrucomicrobiota > Verrucomicrobiia > Chthoniobacterales > UBA6821 > UBA6821. The sequence continues at coordinate 2,308 of CAIKYN010000278.1, read as the reverse complement.
AGGAGACAGACTGACCGTAATCCCTGAGGAGGGTGGACATGGATTCTTCGAAACGACCGTGACGCATCTCCTGTTTCTAGCTGTTTTTGATCATACCGGAAGAAAGAATCCAAAGATCATGACGAAGCAAAAAAAAGTGTCAGGGAACTACGGCAAGAGAGAGCTGGCTGCCGTTGCTGCATTCCTGCCCTGGCGGGGTTCGCCGGTCTTTCATCCATAGCCCCTGACTTCTTCAGACTAGTGCAAGGAAAAATTAAAACAATCCAGGAAGTAGCTTTTTGATACTTGAGAAATAATTCCAATCCCCCTAAAGATATTCGCCTCTCGTCCCCCGTAATGCAAAAAATACTCCTCATCGTCGCAGCAGTTCTCTCTCTCGCTGCAGCAGGTCTCGGTTATCTGAACCATGGCAAGCTTATCGCCGTGAAAGCCGATAATGATTCGACCAAGCAACAATTGGACAAAGCTAACAAGAGTCTGAGCGCGGCGTTGGCTGACGGTAAGGCGAAGACCGAAAAGCTGGCTCTTGTCAGCACCGACCAGGAGAAACTTGCCACAGAGAACACCGACCTGAAGGCTCAAATTGCAAAATCCTCGAGCGGTGTCGCCGATGTCCAGAAACAGGTTGCCGACAGGGATGCCACCATCGCCCAACAGAAAGCCGACATGGCAGCCAAGGATGCCCATATCACGGATCTCGAGGCTAAGGTGAACTCCACGGCCAAGCCAGTCGTTGCTCCCGCGGATGATCTCAAGAAGCAGCTTGAGGAAAAGGATATCCTGACGACAGGGCTTCAGGCCAAACTTAAGGAACAAGAGAGCCAGCTTGCAGCGCTCAAGGAAAGGGAAGCACAGCGCCGCAGCAAGTCGATGCGCAACGGCCTCGAAGGACGTATCTTGGCGGTGAATCCCTCATGGAACTTCGTGGTTCTGAGCCTTGGAGACCGCAATGGGGTGGTGAACAATGCAGAGATGCTTATCAAGCGCGGATCACAGCTGATTGGTAAGGTGCGCATCACCTCCGTTGAACCCTCCACATCGATCGCCGACATCGTCGTCAACAGTGTCCGCTCTGGAGTGAGCGTCCAACCTGGTGATTCCGTGATTTATTCCGGCCCGGGTGACGAGTCCTCGGACAATAAGCCGAATCCATGAACCGATTCGGGATCATCCTGATTCTCTTGACGCTTCTGCTTGCTGGGTGTTCCACAGCCCCAAGCACTGATATTACGACTCCGGAAAGCGCTGCAGTGAGCGCAATTCCTTGGAATAAGCCGGCTAGTTGGGAAGGTTCAGGCGCTTTGGGCGGTTTCATGCCCCAAGGCGGTCATTGAGCTCATTCTCTCTCTGGCGAGTCAGACCTTTCTCTTTTCTTTTTGGGAAAGGCTTCATTTGATTGTTGTTGAAAGGTTTCCGGGTGGGTTCATCACAATTCTAGAACCATGCGCATTTTAGCAGTCGATCCATCGCTTCGTGGGACTGGATTTGCCATTCTTGAAGAGTCCAAGGGAAAAACACGTTGTCTCGAGTACTCCGTGATTAAAAACCATCCCTCCCTCTCCCAAGAAAGATGCCTTATTGCGATTCATGAAGCACTGGGAAGCGCGATCGAGCGCCACGCTCCGACGGCGCTGGCCATTGAAAAAGTCATTTTCGTACAGAGTTACGCCACAGCGATCATTCTCGGTGCTGCTCGCGGAGTTGCTGTTCTTGCCGCGGCCCAACGGGGACTCTCGATTCATGAATATCCACCGAAGCGCGTGAAACAAGCCGTGGTGGGAAAAGGGTCTGCTGCCAAGGAACAGGTGGCCTTCATGATCCGGGCTCTTCTTGGCCTCACGGAGACTCCTCCCAGCGATGCCGCCGATGCACTTGCAATCGGCCTGACTCACCTTCGGACAATTGCTTCCCCCGTTCTCAAGGTCACGGCCACCCGCGGCAAATGAGCACAAATCTCCAGACCCGTTGGCTTGGGCGGATCGGCTATGAAGAGGGGCTTGAACTTCAGGAAGCGTTGGTTCGGGAAAAAATCGCCGGAGAGCCACGCGACACGCTCCTGCTTCTCGAACACGATCCCGTCTACACGATGGGACGCTCCCGTGATGAATCAAGCCTCGGTGAGGAAATCAACCTCCCCTACCCTGTCCATCGGACGAACCGTGGAGGACAGGCCACCTACCATGGTCCCGGTCAGTTGGTTGGCTACCCGATCCTCGATCTGAATCGCCGTGGGCGTGACCTTCACCGATATCTACGATTTCTCGAAGAGGTGGTCATCAAGATCATGGCAGAGTATTCGGTCACGGGG
>CAIKYN010000277.1 GCA_903831635.1 uncultured Spartobacteria bacterium | reverse complement strand
CCCTGCCCCGCGCCAAAGAGAAGACTCTTTCTCATCAGAACAGCTCCCCTTGGGCTGGAGATTGAGAGTTTGGGAATGAGGTATCGGGATGGGGAGATAGGGAATCAGGGATAGGGGATTGGTGGTCGGGGATTTTAGCGAGTGTTGCCTCACGCTCCACTTCTGCGGTCAGGGAGCGGAATTCACAGACACGCAATGCCTTGATTAATTCGGGGTAGCGTGGCCTCACTTTCATGGAGGCAACAGGCTCAGGAAGAGGTAGGTCAAGATCGAGTGCCACCATCTGACGGTTTTGAAGGATTAGTTCCCGGGCCGCATTGACTTTTTCAGCAACCTTGGGATCCAGGGTCTGCGAAGCAAGAATCACATCGAGCGATCCATACTGATTGATCCATTTGGCCGCGGTCTTGCCACCCACACCCGGAACTCCCGGGATGTTGTCGGCGGAATCCCCTGTCAGCGCGAGCACATCAGCAATCAATGCCGGATCCACTCCCCACTTGGCACGCACATCCTCGACACCCAGCAGCTTGAATCCTCCATTCCCCTCGCCCACGTCAGCTTTTGCGGTGGAGTAGATTGAGACCCCATCGCCAACCATCTGGAGGATATCTTTATCGTTAGTGGCAATGACCGACTCAATCCCCGATCGGGAGGCTTCCACCACATAGGAAGCGATCAGATCATCGGCTTCATGGTTCTCAAGAAAGACACTGGCCACCCCAAGGAGAGGAACGATCCGCTGGATGGGTTCCTGCTGAGCCTCGAGATCATCAGGCATCTCGTCACGGTGCTGCTTGTACTCAGGTTGAAGCTGCGTGCGACGCTCCGGCAATCCAGCATCCCAGACGACCGCCGCGTAGTCTGGCTTCAGATCCGAAAGCATCCTACGCAGGGCTTTCACAAATCCATAAATAGCATTGGTCGGCACTCCTTTGGAATTCGTTAGCCCCCGAATAGCAAAGAACGATCGATAGAGATAATAATGCCCATCCACCAGCAGGATGCGGCCACCAGACGCATTTTTTCCATCGCTTGACTCGTTGAATGCGTGACTCATTTTCAAAGAGTATTTTTCAGAGACCTCGTCCCCTTGATCAGGGATGCAGAACGGGCGGAGGGGTCGGGGTGGGTTGACTGACGGAGAAGCCTCCGGTCTCGGGTAGCGGCCAGTCGTCGGTGCGGAAGGGCGAAAGAGGGAGCCCCTTGGCATTGAAGAGATTCACATCCGGCATATCGGCCCATGCATAGCGGACAGCAACGGGCTTTGGAACCGAGGGCGAAGATACCATCACCCTATCCCCCTCAATCACTGCATCAGCGAAGACAAACTGCCTGTCCTCTCCCGCCACCGTGAATCCCTTAGGCATGCCTCCCTCGGCCTTCAGTGCTCCGGCGGTATGATCGATTGAGACCACGCATTGATTCCCCTTCAACTCGAGCGACTTGAAGACCGGGCACTCTGCATCACCCCCCTGGCCGTAGACTAGGGATAGAGCGAGATTGAGGGATCGTTGAGCTGCAGGTTCCTTTTTTTTGTAATGAACGTCGGACTCCCCAAGATCCTCGGTCACGATCAGCGCAGTGTGCGGAGTCTTGGCGACAGACTGAAGCTGAGCCTCCTGAACCACCGCGATTCCACTGGCCTCGTTTGGATCAGTCTGAGGCTTACGATTTCTGGCAAGTTGGAAGATCAAGAAAGGAAGATCGGACTGACCAAAAGCACGTCTCCATTCGGCGATCATCACCGGCAACATGACACCATAAGTGTTGGCGATGCCGACATAGGAGTTGTTCTCTCCTTGATACCAGCAGACGCCTCGGAAACGGAACGGGAGCAACGGATGGATCATCCCATTCCAAAGCACACTGGGCCCCCGGTAGTCGCCGGGCCAACCCTTAGGAGGTTCGGGCGAGGGTTGGTGGTTCTGGGCGGCGGCGGCCTTGTCAGCGAGGTACTTATCGTAAGCCGGCTGCAAGTCGGCCTTTTTCTTGTCATAATCGGCCTTCGCTATCTCAGGATTGTTCCAGCGGATGTCCTGCGGCCAGGGACCAGATCTCAGTGCCTCGGCAGGCATCCAGGCCTGGATGCTCGTGCCGCCGTAGGAATCGTTCAGAATCGCCACGGGAACCTTCAGTTCCTTCTGCAACTTGTCACCGAACCACCATCCGATCGCCGAGAAGAACTTCATCGAGGGATCTCCGGAGATGACCCACTTGGCATTGACGTCGGAGGCGGGCACCGACTGGCTGTTATGAGGGATCGTACAGAGTCGAAGTAGAGGATTGGTCGTGGTACAGGCGTTAGTGCCGCCCTCACTCCGGCCGAGCGCCCACTCCATGTTGGATTGTCCAGAGCAGAGCCAAACCTCGCCGATCAGGACATTATTCACAGTGAGGGTATTGCTTCCCTTAACCGTGAGGGGGCGTCCCTCTGCAGAGGCATCCATCGGAGGGAGCTCGACCTTCCAGGATCCCGAGGCATCGGCTATTGCCTCTGCGTGCTTACCCGAGAAATCGATCGCGACTTTCTCGCCAGGAGTAGCACATCCCCAGACGACGATCGGCATCTGGCGCTGGAGCACCATGTGATCGGCAAAGATCGCCGGCAGCTTCACCTCGGCTTTTGCAGGAAAAAGAAGGGCGAAAAAAAGCGAAGGCAGGAGAATCAACAATGGGGGGCATTTCATCCCTTGAGACTACATCCGCAGAAAGAATCGTCAAATCGCCCCTAAGGTCATGCATTGATTGGATTTATCAGAAATCGATCTGTTTATTTACAAGCCTTCGCAGAGTGGTCATGCGTAATCTTCTGTCGTGAAAAGATTCCCCCTGTTGCCTTTAACGTCATCGCTTCTTCTGCTGGTTTCTCCAATCCCATCATTGTATTCGGAAACTCAGTCGGAGCATTTCGCAGCCCTCACCTCAGCCTCCATCAAGGCCAACCAGCAGCAAGAGCCGGTTGCAGCAGGGGAGTTCCAACCGACTTGGGAGTCGTTGGAAAAAGATTACCGATTCCCGGAGTGGTTCCGTGATGCCAAGTTCGGCATTTGGGCCCACTGGGGTCCGCAGTGTGCGGCAGAGCATGGTGACTGGTATGCTCGTAATATGTATGCCCAGCATGACAAGAAGGGCGGTACCAACGCCGTCTACCAGTATCATGTGGATCATTACGGTCATCCCTCGGTCTTCGGATTCAAGGATGTGATCCCCACTTGGAAGGCCGAGCACTGGAATCCCAAAGAGCTGCTCACTTTCTACAAGAAATGCGGTGCCCGTTACTTCATGGCCTTGGCGAATCACCATGACAACCTCGACACTTGGGAAAGCAAGTACCAGCCCTGGAACTCAGTGAATCTGGGGCCTCATAAGGACCTGATCGCAGGATGGGCGGAGGCCGCCAAGGAGGCGGGCCTCCCCTTTGGCGTCAGCATCCATGCGGCACGTGCCTGGGGATGGAACGATGGGTCGACCCATTGCGATACCGAGGGACCCAAGATGGGTATTCCCTACGACGGCGTCCTGACGACGACCGATGGCAAGGGCAAATGGTGGGAGGGACTCAATCCACAGGACTTGTATGCGCAGAACCACAGCCCCAAAGACAAACCGAGCGCCGTGTACATGACCAAATACTACAACCGTGTCATGGATCTTGTGAACCGCTACCACCCCGAGATGCTTTATTTCGATGATGACATCAGCAGGGGCCTCCCCCTCTATAATGACGATCCGAGTATCGGACTGAGGATTGCCGCTCACTTCTACAACAGCAACATGGCACTGAACGGCGGCTCCATCACGGGACTCATCGCCGCCAAGAAGCTGACTCCGGACCGTAGACTTGCTCTTCTATACGATATCGAGCGGGGCACCGCGGATGAGATCCTGCCTCAACCTTGGCAGTCCGAAACCTGCATCGGATCGTGGCATTACGACAAAGGTCTTGGCGAACGGAACGGCTACAAGAAACCCCAGGAAATCATCCCATTGCTTGCCGATATCGTGAGCAAGAACGGCAACCTGATGCTCAGCGTGCCTGTCCGTTCCGACGGAACAATCGATGACAATGAGCGTAAGATCGTTCAAGAGATCGGCGACTGGCTTTCGGTCAATGGCGAGTCAATCTATGCCACAAGACCCTGGAAACTCTATGGCGAGGGGCCTCCCCGCCAAGACACAGCCGTGGCGTTGCCAACGGGTGAAGTGAAGGAAAAGAAAGTCCGCCCCCTCGACGCAAGCGATATCCGATTCACCACTTCGAAGGATGGGAAGTGGCTCTATGCCATCGTCTGTGGAGTGCCGCAGAAAGAGGTCCTCATCAAAGCCCTCGCCTCAAATACCAGCAAAGCCTCCTCCGTGGACCTGATCGGCAGCACGGAAAAGCTCAAGTGGAGTCAGACACCTGAGGGGCTGGTGATCCAATCTGTCACCAAGTGGCCGACCCCTTACGCCGTCGCCTTCAAGATCGGACTGAATTAACAGTCTCTCCGATTACAAGATCTGCAGAGAGCTCAAGCGATGAGCCAATCTTTTCGAATGAACAACCGTAAGAGCACGTCATTCGACACATCCAGCTCAGAAGCGATTTAAACGATGTCCTCCGATTCCATAAAGTCCTGTTGGGGCATCGATCTGGGTGGCACCAAGATCGAAGGAATCATTGTTGATCCCATGGTGCCGACGAAGCCCATCGCAAGGTTGAGAATTCCGACCGAAGCATCCGTGGGTTATGAACATATTCTTGCGCAGTTTTCCAAGCTGATCTTGCAACTTGAGGAGGCCAGCGGCATCAACCGCCCAAGTAAGATTGGCATCGGGACTCCGGGAGTCACCATTCCGGGAACAGGGTTGCTGAAGAACTCAAACACGGTTTGCCTGAACGGTAAGCCTCTGGCAACGGATTTGTCCCATCTCCTTGGTTGCGAGGCGATTTTGGCCAATGATGCGAACTGCTTTACTCTGGCTGAGGCAACGTTGGGGGCTGCCCAGGGATACAAAACCGTTTTTGGAATCATCCTTGGCACAGGGGTTGGTGGGGGAATCGTCGTGGATGGCAGCGTCCTCTCCGGACCTCACGGAATCTGTGGGGAGTGGGGACACAACCCTCTTCACGATGAAATGATGCTCTGCTATTGCGGTCGCAGGGGATGCATCGAGAGCGTCTGCGCCGGTCCCGCTCTTGAGAACCATTACTCCGCGTTAAGTGGAAAATCACTCAGACTTCCTGAAATCGTAGCACTTGCCTCCAAGGGGGAAGCCGATGCGTTGGCGACCCTCGAGAGGCTTCGGAGTAAGTTTTCCGAAGCCCTTGGAGCCGTGATTAATATGCTCGATCCCGATGCCGTCGTGATCGGAGGGGGCGTCGGGAATCTCGACCTCCTGTACGAACCAACAACGAGACTAGCCATCCTAAACCACATTTTCAACGATCGCTTCGATACCCCCCTCTTGCGCCCTACTCTTGGCGATAGCGCTGGGGTTTTCGGTGCCGCACTGCTGACTCGGCAAGCTTAGACCGACTTTCGCTAATCAATCCCTTCCCCTCCTTCATGAAATCCCTCCCCATACTTCTCGTTACTTGCGGTGCTCCTCTCCTCTTGTTTGGAGCTATTCCACTGAAGGCACAGACTCCCACTCCTTCTTCCACGGTCACCACCAATGCGGAGCAACCGTTCGCCCCCACGGCAGCATCCTTTAAGACGTATGAATGCCCCGAGTGGTTCAAGGACTGTAAATTCGGCATCTGGTCGCACTGGGGTCCCGACTCAGTTCCAGGGCTCTTTAACAACTACGCCCATGACCTCTGGCATCAGGGGAGCGAGGAATACAAATGGCACGTCGAGCATT
>CAIKYN010000276.1 GCA_903831635.1 uncultured Spartobacteria bacterium | reverse complement strand
GTCTGCCAGATCTCGGTCGAGCGGAAGTGGGAGCGGTTAGGATTCGGATACCCTACACCCTGGACCATCCCAAGACATCCTTGGGCATAGAGATCGTGGATTCCGGTTAGCTTCGGATGAAGCCCTGCGTAGTCACTGATACGGAGGATGTCGGCTTTTGGAATGGCGATCTTGGGACGGGCTTTGTAGTAGGCATCATCCCCGTAGGGAACGAGTGTATTGATACCGTCATTGCCTCCCGCGAGTTGGAGAACAACTAGGATCGTGCCATCCTTACCCGTGGTTATTTGTCCCGGGGTAGCGGCTGCCATGGTGTCGAGGCAGAGGAAGGTCTTTTCAAGAAAGAGTGGAACCGTATAGGCGAGTGCCCCACCAAGAACCGATGTCCTGAGAAAGTCTCGTCTCGTGTGGAGAGTTTGTTCTTTTGGGGATTTCATTTCGGGGGGAATGGCGAGGAGTTGAAACTCTAGGATAAGATGACACTGAACGGAGTTATGTCAGCTGGTAATCCGGCGTACTCATCATAAGCTGCATAAGATCACGGACCGTATCATCGGCATAGGGAGTAGAATGCTTTTCCAAAAAGGTCAGGTAGGTGGCTCGATCCTTGGGAGGGAGCGGGTAGTTAAAGACACGGAAAGACAGCTCATCAAGGAGCTGATCAGAGCTTCCCCGAACGCCAGTCGGTGCAATCGTTTCCAGAGGAATCATTGCTGTCTTGGCGTTGCCGCCACCAAGGATACGAGCCTTACCGCTAAGCAGGTAAGCAGCGAAGTTGTATCGATAGAGAAGGCTTGAGGCACTGATCCAGGCGCGGCCACCATCCCATCCCTTGACATTCGGAGGAGCGAAGACGACTTGACCTAGGGAGGTAAGGGAGTTCTCAAGGACCCGGGCATCCGGGAGAGGAATTTCAAGCATCTTGGTCGTCTGCATGATCCACTGGACGGGACTTTTGATCTGATGATGCACGGCTTTCGGAGAGTAGAATGCGGCACTCTTGAAAATCGTCGAAAGCGTGGCACCGATGTCGTAGCCATTGGAGAGGAGAAGCTCCGCAATACCACTGAGGGTTTCTTCCGGGGGATTTTCGGCTACGAAAAAGACCCAGAGCTTTTTTCCAATAAAACGTGCGCACTGGGGTTGGGAAACAATGGCGTCGATGATGTCATCCCCAGTCCAAGGTCCGGTCTTATCGAAAAAGGTCTTTGTTCCCGAATCGAAATCTTTTTCCTTAAAGTGAAACTGTCCCTTCTCGTAATTAATGCGGTATCCGGTGAAGGCACGTGCTGATTCCTGGATATCCTTTTCCGTGTAATGCCCCTCCCCCAGAGAAAAGAGTTCCATCACCTCCCGGGCGAAGTTTTCATTTGGGTGGTCCTTGCGGCTATCACCGAGATCCAACCAGCGAATCATAGCTGGATCACGAGACATGGCTTTCAGCATATCAGGAAACTTACCGAGGGCATAAAGACGAAGGGTATCGTTCTGTTGCCACATCAGATAGGGATCGTTCACCTTCTGATTGCTAGTGGCGAAATGACCATGCCAAAAGAGAGTTGCTTTCTCCTGCAGGGGGGCAGTCGTGTAACGCATCCTGTTGAGCCACCAGAGACGGAGTTCGAGCATCGAGGCTCCCTCTAGTTTCCCCAACTCCTTCCTGATTTCCTGACGCTGCTCCTCCGTGACGGCAGCTTTTTCACGTTGTTTGTAGACGAGTCGTTGCGCTGGCATGAGCAACTCCGGCCTGGGAAAGAGATCACTGTCATCATCAGCCTTGATGAATGAGTCTACGGCCCTTTCCGGCCCAAGATGCACGAGAGCATCGATCTCTGCAGGCGTACCTCCAAATCCGGCTCGATTCAGCAAATGGGCGGCCATCTTTCGATCCCAAAGCTTTTCTGGAAACGGGGAGAACATGACGAAAAACATAACACCATGTTTCCGGCAAAGTTGCAGAATGATTTGAAGCAAAATCGTCTCTAGTAAGAACAATCAGATTAGCAAGCCAAGTCGAGATTGCCCTCGCTGGTTGTGAAGCCCATCTCTTAGAATAGATCTTTATGCGCTTCACGAATCTCACGAGAGGGGGAGGAATTGGTTCCAACTGCTATCGCCTCGACCTTCCCGAGGGCTCCGTGATCCTCGACTGCGGAATGCATCCCGAGCATGTCGGCCATGACGCGACCCCAATGCTGGAGGAGATCGAAAATGGATCGATCCGCTCCACGATCCTGACCCATGCGCATCAGGATCATGTCGGATGCCTCCCCCTACTCCAGTCACGTCAACCGGGCATGCCGGTACTCATGACGACTGGCACCGCGAGGATCGCCGACATCATGCTCCACAACTCGGTCAATGTGATGAACCGCCAGCAAGAGGAACTGAATCTCGTCGACTACCCTCTGTTCAGTCACCGTGCTATCGAACTGGCATCCCGTATGTGGAGACAATGTCCACTTGAGCGCTCTCTTTCTCTCGATGGTGAACGGGTCGGTGGAGGGAGTGCCTCGACAACCGTTACCTTCCATGACGCGGGGCACATCCTCGGATCCGCAGGTGTCATGATTCATTCAGAGGGGAAGAAGTTCTTCTATACCGGCGATGTGAATTTCGAGGATCAGACAATCCAGACCGGCGCTCGCTTTCCCGAAGAACCTATCGATGTTCTTCTGATGGAGACGACCCGGGGTAACGCCCCGGTGCCAGAAGGATTCACAAGGGCGAAGGAAGAGGTCCGCTT
>CAIKYN010000275.1 GCA_903831635.1 uncultured Spartobacteria bacterium | reverse complement strand
CATCGCCGACGACGAAGAGATCGACTTGCTTGAAATGCAGATTGACCATGAGGGGATCGAGGTCATGAGCCGTTTCCAGCCTGTGGCCTCGGATCTGCGCGAGGTTATTTCCTCGATCAAGATAGGAGCAAATATCGAGAGAGTCGCCGATCAGGCTGTTAATATCGCTCGCCGTGCCCGCAAGCTCAACGAGCATCCTCAGCTTCCCGAGCTTCATTTGCTGGATCGCTCCATTCAACTCTCCCTGACAATGTTCGATGACGCTGTCCGTTCCTTTGCCGAGCGTAACGCCGCGCTTGCTGTCGAGCTGAAGTCCCGTGACAAGGAGCTTGATCAACTTAACAGAGAACTCACCGATGTGCTCATCAACAGGATGCAGGATGATTCTGCCAATCTCCCAAGCTACCTCAACCTAATCTTCATCAGCCGCTGCCTGGAGCGTATCGGCGACCATGCCTGCAATATCGCTGAGGATATCGTGTTTGCAGTGAGTGCTCAGGATATCAGACACCCTGCCAAGCATTAGTCCCTACTTAAAGCTCGCCACAATCTTCCGTCTCACCTTTCAAGATCTCTTGAGGATGAGGAGATTTTCTCCTTGAACGGGGGGGTGTCCACTTTAGCCTACAAGGCTACCATTCATGCGCCGATTTCTTCTGTTTTTAGTATTAATTTTCTCCGCAAGCGGCTTGTTGCGGGCTCAGTTTGGTAATTTCAGTGATAAACCTGTCGAAATCACCTCCGATGGAGATACTCGTTTCGAAAACGGCACAGCTATTGCGGACAACAATGTCCAGATTCATTATAACGGTATCGCTATTTATGCGGATCATGCCGAATACAATCCTGACACACGCGATATCCTTCTGCTGGGAAATGTACGTATTTACAGTGGTGACGACCTGTTCAATGGACAGCGTGTTTTTTACAATCTGGAAACCAAGCAGACCCGAGCACTAGAATTCGACGGCAGTCATTACCCTCTGAAGTTCAGCTCTCTTTCTTCTCAGGGATTTGGGACTCGCCAGTTCAATTTGAGGGACTCCACGATCACTACCTCGGATTCTTCAATGCCCGACTGGCATGTACGGGCAAAGACGATCCGTCTTTACACAAACGACCGCGTGGTGCTTCTCAACTCCACCGTTTATGTGGGCAAGATCCCTGTCTTCTGGCTTCCCTACGCCTATTCAAGTCTGACGCACCAGGGATTCCAGTTCTCGCCCGGATATGATTCGAACTGGGGTGGTTATCTTCTCACCGCCTATACTTTCCCTCTAGGGACCAGTGATAATTTTCTCGCAACCCTTCGCTCCGATTACCGAACAGAGCATGGGTATGCCGTCGGTTTCGACGCCAATTTGAAATTCGGCAAGAATGATCGCAACGTCGGTCAGTTCATTTCCTACTATGTGAATGACACCAATCCCGGAAAATTCAAGGATGCTTACCCGGTCACCCCTGGCGCAAGCCGCTACCGTGTCGGCTTCCAGCAGCATCTTTATTTTTCGGATGATGTCTATGCCACGTTCGATATCACGAAGCTTAGCGACGCAAATTTCATGGAGGATTACTATCCAGTGGAAAACAGATTTAATCCTCAGCCCGATAACAACATCACCCTTACCAAGCTGGATGACGTCTATGCGATGTCCTTGGTGACCCGGTGGCAAATGAACGGCTTTCAGGAGACCACGCAGCGCAAGCCCGAGGCGGCGATCGACTTCAAGCAGGAACCTCTTTTCGGACTTCCGATTTTCTATGATGGAACAACGTCGCTTGGTCAGCTCAATAGGAATTTCTCCGATAATACTCCACAGGGATTTACCAATGTTCCTAGTAATATCAACTACGGTAGTGTCCGTTTCGACACCTTCCATCAACTGAGTGCTCCACAAACCTTTTTTGGTTGGCTTTCCACCATTCCGACGCTCGGCATCCGTGGAACCTATTATTCGCAAGGGAGCTATTATACGAATGCTTTGGGTCAGATCGTCCCCTATCCTTACACCCCAACTGGCACAAACTCACTTGTCACAACGGGAAATCAGATGCGAGCGATCGTCAATGCCAGCCTGGAAAATTCTTTCAAGATTTCCCAGAGTTTTGAGGGAGTCCAGAGTGGTTTGCTTGGGCTGGATGGACTTCGGCATGTCTTCCAGCCGTACAGCATGCTTTCGGGAGTATACTCCGGCGGCCCAAATGTTAATCAGATCCCTCAGTTCGATCGGTTGCTACCTAACAATCCCAATTCAACCACCAAATCCGGCTACCAGCCAAGCTCCACGCAGCTTGAGCCCCTCGATTTTCCGGAGTTCGCGGCCATTGATTCCATCGATAGCTGGGCAATCTGGCGTCTGGGTGTGCGAAATCGCCTCCAGACCCGCCGCGACGGAGAGACCTTTGACTGGGTCTATCTTGATAGCTTCGCAGATGTAAACGGAGTCAATCCATACATAAATGGACCACTTTCCAATTTGAATAATAGGCTCACCTTTTCGCCCGTGAGTTGGTTCAACTTCAAAATGGGATCTCAGGTGCCGCTTGATTCCCAAGGATTCACTGAACTCAACACGGATCTCATGTTCATGCCGGCACGTAATTTCAGCTTTGGATTCGGCACACGGTATATCAATAACTATCAAGGTTTAAACACCTCGGGTGAGCTCTATCAGAACGTTAATCAGAACGGAAACCAGTATCCCTTTAATGCTTTCTGGCGCGTTAATGATCACTGGTCAATGAGCGCCCAAGAAATTTATAATGTTCAACCTGGCCAGCCCAATTCACTTATCTATGAGCGATACATGATCCATCGGGATCTCTCGAGTTGGATCGTTTCATTGGGTGTTGAGGTTCGCAATAATCAGGCCCAAGGAGTCACCACCACTCAGCAGACCCAGTATGGAGCACTCCTCAGTCTCACGCTTAAGGATTTGCCCCAAGTAACTCTTCCCTTCGCTTTCAGCCCATCCTCTCAGGCGGGATCTAGTCCTCTCTCGGCTTCGTCCTCCTCCCACTAAGATTTTTTAAATGTTTTTGAGGATTGGCAGCTTAAGATCTGGGTCTCTGTTCCAGCACCTTAAAGGCGTCACCGGCATCCCCAGGGATGAGGAATCGACTGGATGAGTCCGAGGTTTTTTTTGGAGAGATCCAGTGTTTCAGGAATTCCGTTTGAGTGGAGAAAGATTCCTGCGTCCATCCAAGCGAT